>DAITOH010000214.1:0-2484 GCA_036834225.1 Thiobacillaceae bacterium
AGACACGGCCGGGAGTATGGCCAAGCAAAAGCGCACCCATGACGCGACATGAAAACTAATGCGAGTCAAGAAAGCCCCCTGTCTGGCCGCCCCTTGCGGGCACGCTAAGTCACCGGCTTCATCTAGCAGGCGCGGGGGCTTTAGGCTAGGAACAGCTTGTAGGCCGGATTGTGCGCCTCGTTCCAGTAGCGGTAGCCCAGGCCGTCGAGGAAGGACTGGAACTGGGCCTTTTCTTCTGGCGGGACCTGGATGCCCACCAGCACCCGGCCGTAGTCGGCGCCGTGGTTGCGGTAGTGGAATAGGCTGATGTTCCAGTCGTGGCTCATGCTGTTGAGAAAACGCATCAGCGCCCCGGGGCGTTCTGGGAACTCGAAGCGGTAGACCACCTCGTGCCGTGCCTGCGGCGCGCGGCCGCCCACCAGGTGACGGATGTGCAGCTTGGCCATCTCGTTTTCGGTGAGGTCCAGCACCGGCAGCTTGTGCTGCTCGAGGGTCTTTATTAAGCGCTCCACCTCGGCCCGATCGTGCACCTGGATGCCGACGAAGACATGCGCTACCTCTGGGTCGGCATAGCGGTAGTTGAATTCGGTGATCACGCGCCCGCCGATGAGGGAGCAGAAGGTCTTGAAGCTGCCCGGCCGCTCGGGGATGGACACCGCCAAGATGGCCTCCCGCTTCTCGCCCACCTCGGCCCGCTCGGCCACGAAGCGCAGACGGTCGAAATTCATGTTGGCGCCGCTGGCGATGGCCACCAGCTGCTTGTCGCGCACCCCCTCGCGCGCCACCCAGGCCTTGAGCCCCGCCACCCCGAGGGCGCCGGCCGGCTCCAGGATGGAGCGGGTGTCCTCGAACACGTCCTTAATAGCCGCACAGATGGCGTCGTTGTCGACGCGGATGACCTCGTCGACGTATCGCTTAGCGAGCCGGAAAGTCTCCTTGCCGACCTGCTTCACCGCCACGCCGTCGGCAAAGATGCCGACCTGGGGCAGGACGATGCGTTCCTTCTTGCACAGGGAGCGCGCCATGGCGTCGGCGTCCTCAGGTTCCACGCCGATGACCTTGATCTCCGGCCGCAGCCGTTTCAGGTACACGGCGATGCCGGCGATTAAGCCGCCGCCGCCGACGGGGACGAACACGGCATGCAGGGGATGCCGCGCCTGGCGCAGCAGCTCCATGCCTATGGTGCCTTGGCCGGCGATGACGTCGGGGTCGTCATAGGGGTGGATGAAGGTCTTGCCCTCCGCCTCGGCGATGCTGCGGGCTTGGGCATAGGCCTCGTCGTAGGCGTCGCCGTGCAGTACGACCCGCGCGCCGCGCTTGGTCACAGCGTCCACCTTGATCTGGGGTGTGGTGGCGGGCATGACGATGGTCGCCTCGCAACCTAGAACCTGTGCCGCCAGGGCCACACCCTGGGCATGATTGCCGGCGGACGCCGCCACGACCCCGCGCTTAAGTTGCTCCGGCGAAAGCCCCGCCATCTTGTTGTAGGCACCCCTGAGCTTGAAGGAGAACACCGGCTGCAGGTCCTCGCGCTTGAGCCAGACGCGGTTGCCCAGCCGGCGCGAGAGGTTGTCCGCCTCATCGAGGGGGGATTCGATGGCCACGTCATAGACGCGGGCAAGCAGGATCCTTTCCAAGTAGTCGATCATGCGGCAGGTTTAAAACGTCTTTGATTGGCGCTATTCTCGGACCTTTGGCGACAAGTTGATAGAGAACAGACCATGAATCAGGACGAAATGAAGCGGGCTGTTGCCCGTGCCGCCATCGACTACGTCCCCGCCGGCATCATCGGCGTGGGTACCGGTTCTACCGCCAACTATTTCATCGATGAGCTGGCGCACATCAAAGGCCGCATCGATGGCGCCGTCGCCTCCAGCGTGGCTACCGCCGAGCGGCTCAAGAAGCACGGCATCCGCGTGCTCGATCTTAACGAGGTGGGCGAGCTTGAGGTCTATGTCGACGGCGCCGACGAGATCACGCGCCACATGGCCATGATCAAAGGCGGTGGCGGTGCGCTCACGCGCGAGAAGATCGTCGCCGCCTGTGCCAAGAAATTCGTCTGCATCGTCGACCAGACCAAGCTGGTGGACGTGCTAGGCCGCTTCCCGCTGCCGGTGGAGGTAATCCCCATGGCACGCTCTTACGTCGCGCGCCAACTGGTGAAGCTGGGGGGTAGCCCAGTGTTGCGCGCGGGTTTCACCACCGACAACGGCAACGTCATCCTCGACGTGCACAACCTCAACATCCTCGACCCAGTGGCCCTGGAGACCGAGATCAACCAGATCGTCGGTGTCGTGGCCAACGGCCTGTTTGCAAGACGCGGCGCCGATGTGTGCCTGATGGGCACGCCAGATGGGGTGCAGACGCTCACTGCTTGAGTCGTTCGCGTGTGGGGTCAACTAGGCAGGATAGCCGCCGCTTCTAGCACATTGCGCACGACGCCCGCGCCACGGTATTGAGCCCCGGTCGGGACTGGCCCTGCGA
>DAITOH010000215.1:0-2482 GCA_036834225.1 Thiobacillaceae bacterium
GGCAGATCGCCCTGCCCTGGCGTGGGGGTCTTTGCTGTATCCGATCTTCCCTTATGGGCCAATAAAAAGCCTATTCACACCATAGGTCCTTGGCTGCTTACAATTAACTACTTTCTGATGGAGACTCGCCAATGGCCACTCGTGACACCCTGGAACCCCGTGCCGCCCAGTGCAAGGGCGCCGAAGACCTGTACACCCTGGCCCGCGAGGCCTTCGATGCCCCGGCCGACATCGGTTATGCCAAGGAACTGCTGTCCCGGCCCGAGTTCACAGCGGATGCCGGGGCGAAGAAGTTTCTCGACGACACCGCAGGCGGGGCCATGTTCACCGCCGACTTCATCGCCCTCGCCTTCGGCTACAAGGCCCTGGGCGATGCCGACAAGGCCGAAGAGATGCTGAGTCAGGGGCGAGACTTCGCCATGAGCGGCGATGAGAAGGTCGCCGTCGGCATCGGCACCCTGCTGGTCACCGGCGATGCCGCCGCGTCCACCAAGGCCCTGGCCGGGGCGCTCAAGGAGATCTCCGCCACCGAGGAGCTCTACGGCCTGGCCAAGGTCGTCGCCACCGAGCTGAGGCAGGCCGGCGCCGGCCTGGCCAGCGACATCTATGACAAGATCAAGACCAAGGCCGGTCGCGCCGCCGACTTCGCGCGCCTGGCCAGGACCATCGCCGCGGACCTGGGCGACAAGGCCAAGGCCGCGGCCATCATCGCCGAGGGGGCGGAGAAGTACGCCAGCCCGGCCGATCTCATCACCCTGTCCCGCGCCATGGGCGAGATCGATCCGGCCAGCGCCGGCAGCCTCTACGCCAAGGCCCTGGAGTCGGCCAAGGACTTCACCGCCCTGATGCAGGTGCTGGAGTCCGCCAAGGGCAATGCCGAGTTCACCCGCCAGGTGCTCGCCAAGGGCGGTGAGATCGCCAGCACCACCGGCGAATTCCTGCAGCTTGCGGAGGCCAACGCGGCCCTCGGTGACGCCGCGGGCCTGACCGCGATGCTCACGCGTGCCGAGGACGCTGTGAACAATCTGGACGACATGCGCAAGATCGTCGAGGCCGTGGAGAAGCACGCCGCCAACGACGCCGAGCGCCTGGCGCGACTCAAGGACCGTCTGGCGAAGCGCGAGGCCAACCAGGCCAAGTATGTGGCGATCCAAAACGAGGAGGCGCAGGCCAAGACCGTCAAGCAGTTCATCGGTCTGGCCGATCGGGTGATGGCGGAGCTGCAGGACGCCTCCTATGCCGCCAAGCTGCTTTCCTCTGCCGAGGAGCTGATGCGCGCCGACGGCTTCCATTTCAGCCGGTTCAAGCCGCTGATCCTGGCCGTGGACCGCCTGGGCGACAAGGCCTGGCTCGGCAAGCTGCTGGAGGAGAGCGTGGCCAGCGCCACCGATTTCGTCTGGTTCCGCGAGATCGTGCTCACCGCCGCGCGCGAGTTCAAGGACGCCGCTTTCGGACGCGAACGCGCCCGCGCCTACCTGGAGGCGCGCGTCGCCCAGGCCGGCGACAACCCCTACGACTGGACCAAGCTCGCCGAGACGGTGCTCGAGGCCCTGGGTGAGCGCGACTGGGCGGCCAGGCTGCTAGCCGAGGCCGCCGGCCGCGCCCGGGACCACTTCGCCCTGGCCCACGTCGGCAAGCTCTACCGCGAGATGGGCGACGAGGGTCAGGCCCAGGCCCTGTTCACCCGCGCCGGCCAGGCCTGTGCCAGCGCCGACCAGTGCCTGCAGCTCGCCCGGCGCATGAAGCTCTACGAGTTGCCGGCCTCGCAGATCGTGCCGGTGATGGATGCCTGCGCCGGGGTGCTTAAGACCCCCGCGGACAAGCTCACCTGGGCCGAGGGCGTGGCCGATCTGCTGCTGGACGCGGACTGGGCGCAAAAGGCCTACGCCAGCATCGAGCAGGATTTCGTCGCCGAGGCCGACCGCAAGCGCTTCGAGTTGAGCCGGCAGATGCGCATAGGCTACCGCTTCTTCGGGCCCGGCGTGCGGGCGCACTGATGGTGCGACCGTGATCTAAGCACGGCTGGCCTTGCCAGCCGTTTTCGTTTAAGACCCGGGCATGCGCCCCCGGCGGCTGGTCTTCCTGCTGGCGCTGGTGCTGCCCGTGGCAGGGCTCTACGGCCACTATCGTGCGGCCATCAGCGAGCAGCCGCGCATCGTCCATGACCAGGAACTGGGCCCGTCCAGTCTGGACCATGTGCTGGCGGCCAGCCCCGCCGGCGAGCACCTGCCGCTGCTAGAGGGCATGTTGCGCGAAGTCGGCACGGTCATGGGGGAGCTGTATGCCCTTGCCCGGCAGCGATCGGCACAAGGCGATGCCGCGGCGGAAAACCGCGCCCTGCTCATCGCCCTGGCGGAGATCGCCAACGGCCTCAGACTGGGCCTGCCGGGGGCGGGCGCTCTCCACCTCGGCGGCCTGAATCTGGCCGGCCGAGGCGACTATGTCCAGCACTTCACCCTCTCCGCCGCCCTGGCCGCGATCG
>DAITOH010000216.1:0-2476 GCA_036834225.1 Thiobacillaceae bacterium
GCGGCATGCAGCGTCTGGCGGTGAAGGACACCGATTGAGACTATCCGCACCGCTACTGGCTGAGCGTAGACAACGCAACATCGACCGCATCGACTGACGGCGTGCTGCCGTCCATCACTCCCGCCTGAGTATGTAGTCGTTGATGAAGCTGGCCAGACCGGCGGGCTTGAACTCGCGGTCGATTCTATCCAGATCGGCGACCTTTTCCGCCCATTCCAGCAGCCCCACGTCGGGGTGCCCCTTGCGATAGTCGGCATAGAGCTCGATTAAGTGGTCGAACTTGCCGGCCTTGGAATAGCGGATGTGACCATAGGGCCAGAACCTGAGCTGATCGGTCTGTTCCAGCGGGATGCCCTGGCGGAAGTGCTGGTACAGGGTGGCATAGATACCGGCCCGGTCGGCACCGGCCTTGCAGTGCATCCAGATGGGGTACTCGACGCTCTCGAACACCTCCTTGGCGCGCTTGAGCCGCTCTAGCGTGGGGATGCTGCGCGAGGCGATGCTGATGTCAACCAGCTTCACCCCCAGTTTGGCGCACTGCTCCTGCTCGAAATACCAGTAGGCCGAATCGGGGTTGGCACCCTTGAGGTTGAGGATGGTCTTGATGCCGTATTTGCGCACGATGCGGCGCAACTGCCACATGGTGGGCTGGGAGGAGCGGTAGGCCTCGTCGGAAAGGCGATGAAAATTGAGGCGGAAGAGATTGGTGAAGTTGTGCTCCACCAGCATGGCATAGAGCCAGGCGATGGCCCGACCCCAGGGGGTTTGCAGGTTAAACCTCATTGATAGAGTTCCCGGAAATGCGGGCAGTCGCGCATGAGCTCCGCCTTCGATCCTTGGCATTGCACGCGGCCGTCCTGGATCAGATAGATGCGGTCTGCAATCTCCACGCTCTTTAGGCGGTGCGCGATGATGAGGGTGATGACCTCCGGCGCCAAGGCGCGCAGGGTATCGAGCACGGCTGCCTCGGAGGCATTGTCCAGCGCGCTGGTAGCCTCATCCAGGATCAGCACGTCGGGCTCGCGGTACAGGGCCCGCGCGATGGCGATGCGCTGACGCTGTCCGCCCGAAAGATTGGTGCCCGCCTCGTTGAGCCGGGTATAGATTCCGTCCGGCAGGGCCCGGACGTAGTCCCACAGATTGGCACGGGTTAAGGCGGCGATCACGCGCTCGGGGTCGATATTCGCACCGTAGGCGACATTGGCGGCGATCGTGTCGTTGAAGATGTGCACGCGCTGCGTGACGATGGCTATGCGGTTGCGCACCGAGGCGAGGGAGTAATCGCGAATGTCACGCCCGTTTAGGCTCACCTGTCCACCCGAGGCGTCGTAGAAGCGCAGCAGCAGGCTGGCTACCGAGCTCTTGCCGCCGCCGCTGGGGCCGACTAAGGCGATGACCTCACCCCGTCTCGCAGACAGGCTCACCTCACGCAAAGCGACCTGCTCGCCATAGGCCAGACTCACCCGGTCGAGGGCCAGTTCGGTCACGCTCGACAGTTCCGCCACGCCGCTCTTCACCTCGGGGGCCAGCGCGAGTATGGCCTGGATGCGTTCTTGCGCGGCCACGGCGTCCTGGAACTGGGTATAGGTCTGGGATAGACGCCGGATCGGGTCCACGGCCATCAATAGCGCCGCCATGAAGGAGAAAAACGCCCCCACGCTGAGGCTGCCCTCGATGACCTGCCTGCCGCCGATGTAGATCACCGCCGCGGCGGAAAAGGAGGCGAACAGCTCCATCACCGGCACCACCAGGGCGTTGGTGCGCACCGCCTTCATGCTGACGCCGAAGAAGCGCCGGTTGACGTCGGCGAAGCGGCGCGCCTCGAACGCCTCGGTGTGATAGGCCTTGATCGCCTCCACGTTGGCGAACATCTCAGCGAGGTTCGAGGTCAGCTCGGCGCTGCTCGCCTGGGCGGCGTGGGCGATGCGTTTGAGTCGCCGCGACAGCCGGTCCACCGGCACATAGGCGGCCGGGATCACCACCAGGGTCACGAACGCCAGGCTGGGGCTTTGGTAGATCACCACGCCAACCAGGGCTAAGGCGGTGAGGGTCTCGCGCACCAGGGTGGCCAGACTGGTGGAGACCGCGTTCTGGATCCGTGTGATGTCATGGGTCACCCGGCTGATGAGCTCGCCGGAATGGTGACGATGAAAGAAGGCGAGATCCAGGTGCAGCATGTGGGTGAGCAAACGGTCGCGCACCTTGCGCACGATGTCCTGGCCGATGTGGTTCATGGCATAGATCTGCGCATAGCCGCCCAGGCCCTTGGCCAGATAGGCCACGATGACGAACAGCGGCAGCAGATAGAGCAGGGTCGTGTTCTTCTCGATCAGCACCTCGTCCAGCAGCGGCTTCATCATCCAGGCGATGGCTGCCGTGGCACCCGCCACCATGAGCATGGCCACCAGGGCTAAAACCAGCTTGCCGCGGTAATGCCGGTATTCGGGCCAGTAGGCGCGGATTAAGGCGTACATGG
>DAITOH010000217.1:0-2354 GCA_036834225.1 Thiobacillaceae bacterium
GGCAATCTCATCGACATCTGGGCTTAAGTCCGCATGCGACGGGTGGCACGACCTCAGCCACAGCACCCGGGACGACCTGTGGATGAAGGAGGGTTTGGGGCGACGGATGGGGATCGAACCCACGACACCTGGAGCCACAATCCAGTGCTCTACCAGCTGAGCTACCGCCGCCACTGATTTTTTGCCTGCCCGACAGGGATCGAACCTGTAACCCCCAGCTTAGAAGGCTGGTGCTCTATCCGATTGAGCTACGGGCAGTCCACCCGCGAGCAGTGAAGCCTGGTAGTGCGCTTGAGCCTGGTCGGGGTGAGAGGATTCGAACCTCCGACATCTTGCTCCCAAAGCAAGCGCGCTACCGGGCTGCGCTACACCCCGATGGTCGTGGACTATACCTTTGCAAGGCGGCGAAATCAATCCGCCCTCAGGTAGAATTTGGCATTCGCCCCTGTACGGTCCCACACCATGAGCGCCCGCATCCTAGATGGCAAGGCCCTAGCCGACACCCTGCTGCAAGACATCGCCCGAGAGGTGAAGCGCGGTGTGCACTCCGGCAGCCTAGCGCCCGGCTTGGCCGTGATCCTGGTCGGTAACGACCCCGCCTCGGAGATCTATGTGCGCAACAAGCGTCGCGCCTGCGAGACGGCAGGGATGCGCTCGTTCTTCCACCATCTCCCGGCTGACACGTCCCAATCCGACCTGCTCGCCCTGATCGACCGCCTGAACGACGATCCCCTCATCGATGGCATCCTGGTGCAGGCCCCGCTGCCAACCCAGATCGACGATGAGACGGTAATCGAGCGCATCCGCGCGGACAAGGACGTGGACGGCTTCCATCCTTACAACATCGGCCGGCTGGCGGTGCGCATGCCGACCCTGCGTTCATGCACGCCTTATGGGGTGATGCAGCTACTGGCGGCAACCGGCGAGCCGCTGCGCGGCCGACATGCGGTGGTGGTGGGGGCCTCCAACCACGTGGGACGGCCCATGGCGTTGGAACTGCTGCTGGCCGGCTGCACCGTCACCGTCTGTCACAGCGCGACCCGCGACCTAGCCAGCCACGTTGCCCAGGCCGACATCGTCGTAGCGGCGGTGGGTCGGCCCGAACTGGTCAAGGGCGAGTGGATCAAGTCGGGCTCGACGGTGATCGATGTCGGCATCAACCGGCTGGCAGACGGGCGCATCGTCGGCGACGTGGAATTCGCCCTCGCCCGTGAGCGGGCCGCCTGGATCACCCCCGTGCCCGGTGGCGTCGGGCCGATGACCGTGGCCACCCTCCTCGCCAACACCCTGGAAGCGGCCAGGCGACACCGGGCCTGGCCCGCTCCGAGCGCCTCAATCCCGCTCGAACCACGCGCGTAGACGCGGCAGATCGACCCAGGCCATCTCACCCCTTCCGGCGGCATCGAGCCGGGTGTAGGGCGCATCCGGCTCGCCTAGGTCGGATAGCACGGCCAGGGCCCCGGTGAAATCCTGCCCGCGGGTGTAGTCGTTGACGGTCACAACGGTCTTTAAGCCAGCTGCACGCGCGGCGCGAAGTCCGTTTTCCGAGTCCTCGAAGGCAACGCATTCCCCCGGCGACAGTCCGAGCTGCTGCATGGCCCAGAGGTAGATGTCTGGTGCAGGCTTCTTGGCCGGCACGATGTCGCCGGCGGCGATGACCGCAAACCAGTCCGCTGCGTCATCCGCCAGGCTGTGTTGGAGCAGGGCAGTCACGTTGTCCGGCGTGGTCGTCGTGGCGATGCCAAGTATCAATCCGGCCTGCCTCGCCTCCTGCAGCAAGCGGCGCACACCTGCACGCAGCGGTATGCCACCCTCGGAGAGCATGCGGGTGTAGTGCCGGGTCTTGGCGCGGTGCAGTTCCGTCACTAGGTCGTCGAAGTCAGCCGGGCGCGGCCAGTCCGGCCGGTAGCGCTCGACGTAGTAGCGTATGCGTTCCTTGCCGCCGGTGACGGCCAGCAGTTCGCCGTAGAGGGGGACGTCCCACTCCCAGTTTAGACCGAAATCGCGAAAGGCGGCATTGAAGGCTAGGCGATGGCCGTCCCGCTCGGTATCGGCCAGGGTTCCATCCACATCGAACAGCAGGGCGCGCAGCATAGGTGTCAGGACTAGGAGGCTTTCGGACTTAAGGCTGATCTACTGCGCCGGTGGGAAGAGCGGTCCATTTTTGGCTTGCGCCAAAACTCGCAAGCTCGTTTTACCCGATTTCTCGTTGCATAGTCTTACCATGCGCCTCGAAATCGTGCAAAACTGTCCTCGCTCTCCCACCCGGCTTGCTACGATCGCTCAAGTCCGACAGGCTCCTAGGGAAGGTCTGCACAACCTGCTGCGCGAACGGATCGCTGCGTTGCGCGGTG
>DAITOH010000218.1:0-2344 GCA_036834225.1 Thiobacillaceae bacterium
TCCGTGCGCCTTGCGCTCCGCCCGCTCGCGACGGCCGTGCAGACCTTCCTTAGCGCACTGTGTTGGCTCTATGCTGGTCGCGCCGCTGCACCGCACCACGCCCGAACAGTACCAGGCGTGCATGCGTGCCAACCTGGACTCCGCCTTCCACACCCTGTCCGCCTGGGTGGGTGCCCTGCGCGAGGCGAAGCGACCCGGTGCGGCGGTCTTCGTCTCCAGCGCTGCGGCACGCATCGGCACCCCCAATCACGAGGCAGTGGCCGCAGCCAAGGCCGGGCTGGAAGGCCTAGTGCGCGCCGCAGCGGCCACCTATGCTGCCGCCGGCATCCGTGTCAATGCCGTGGCGCCAGGTTTGATGGACACTCCCGCGAGCGCTGGCCTGATCGCTAGCCCGACTGCGCGCGAGGCAGTGGCCAAACAATACCCCCTGCCCGGCATCGGCAGCCCGGAGGAGCTAGCCGAGTTGATAGCCTGGCTGCTCTCGCCCGCCGCCGCGCGCGTCACCGGCCAGATCTGGTCGCTCGACGCCGGCTTTACCGCCATCCGCCCCTTGGTGCGCTGATGCTAAAGCTGATCCTTCTCGTCGTCCTTGCGCTCCTGGCCGGCTGCACCGGTGTGCCGCAAGGTCTACAGCCGGTACGCGACTTCGAACTGGAGCGCTACCTCGGCACCTGGTACGAGATCGCGCGACTCGACCATCCCATCCCTTCGAGCGTGGGCTCACAGACGTATCAGCCACCTATGCCCGGAGAGGCGACGGCGGCATCGACGTAATCAACCGCGGCTGGGATCCGGTCAAGGGGGTATAGCGAGAGGCACGCGGCCGCGCTTACTTCCTTGAGACACCGGATGTCGCGAGTCTGAAGGTCAGCTTCATTGGACCGTTCTACGGCGGCTACCCTGTCTTCCGTTCCCGAAGGGCTGGCTCGCTGTGTGGCCAAGGGGGCACGCGAGATCGTCGTTTTCCCCTATTTTCCCGCCGCCGGGACACACGTGGCCGTGGACATTCCGAAAGCGATCAGCGCCTTCGAGCTGGAATACCCGCAGATCCGCATTCGTCTGACCCCGCATTTGGGTGCCTCAGATGCTCTGCCGGGCGCGATCCTGTCCGTGGCCCTAGCGGGTCTTAAGGCAGGCAGAGCGGTCGTGTAAACTGAACACATGACTGAAAAGGCCGATCTTAACGTCCTGGGCGGGCCGCTAGAGACGTGCTCGCTTAGACCGCGCACCGGCTACACCCGCAGCGGTGCGTGCGAGACCGGGCCGGACGATCTGGGCTCGCACACCCTGTGCGCCCAGGTCACCGCCGAGTTCCTGGAATTTAGCCGCAGCCGGGGCAACGACCTGATCACCCCACAACCGCAATGGGACTTCCCGGGGCTAAAACCCGGTGATCGCTGGTGCCTGTGTGCGGCGCGCTGGCTCGAGGCGTATTGGGCCGGGGTGGCACCGCCGGTCGTCCTGCGTGCAACCCATGCGCGCGCACTTAGCACCGTCCCTCTCGAGCTGCTCAAGACCCATGCCCTCGACCTCGCCTGAACCCACCGCGCGCGGCTGGGGCCTGACTGTCCTTTACGACGGCGCCTACCCTCTGTGCAGCCGCGAGATTGCCTAGTATCGGCGCCAGCCCGCCCACGAGACCACCCGCTGGGTGTACGCTACCCGTTGTGCGGATACCGCCTTGCCCATGGGTGTGCGTCGGGGTAAGGCCCTGCGCCGTTTTCATGTCCTGTAGGCCGATGGCCACACGGTCACCGGCGCGGCCGCCTTCGTGCGCTTGTGGTCCGCGTATCCTGCCCGCCTTGCCCGCCTGCCTAGCGTGACGTTGTGCCTGGAGTTCGGCTACCGCCTCTTCCTGCGACTGCGCCCGCTGCTAACCGTTCATGGCCGAAGGGCCCCCTGCCGATGAAAGACATCGTTGACAGCCATGAACGGTCCATCTCCTTAAGCTCCTCCCTCGCAGGGGGGAACTTCGAAAGTCGGCTGCGCGACTAACACGGTAGCGCGCAAGCACATCACCTACCGTCCCCGCGAAGGAGATCCGCCACGAGCTGGTTACGCAAGCTTCCCGACAGCCACCGCTATCCACCCGGCCTGGAATGGCGACTCCTGCGTCGCATGCCGCGCATCCTCCTCATCGGTACCCTGCTGCCGGGCCTGGCTGCCGTGGCGGCGCGGGCCTGGCCGATTAGCGGCAGCCCGCAGGAGATCGCCGCCACCCTCGAGATGGTAGACATCTATGCCATCGGCGCGGTCATCCTGCACTGGACTTTGGTCTTCACCGTGACTATCGCCTGCGTCATCGTCTGGCTGATGAAGGGGCCGGCCTATGTCGCCGACGCCT
>DAITOH010000219.1:0-2325 GCA_036834225.1 Thiobacillaceae bacterium
GATCGAGCGCAGAACGATCCGAATTGCTTTTTTCGGGCAGTCTAGCAACGCCGCCTGATTATGCCAGCCTTGCTGCTTAGGCCGGCTCCAAGCGCCCATCGACAAGGCGCAGGCTGCGGCCCATGCGGCCGGCCAGGTCCGGGTCGTGGGTCACTACCAGAAAGCTCACGCCGTGCCGGCAGCTTAAGTCGAGCAGCAGATCCTGGACACGGGCGGCGGTGTGGCGGTCCAGATTGCCCGTGGGCTCGTCCATCAGCACGCAGGCGGGGCGGGTGACCAGGGCACGGGCGATGGCGGCGCGCTGGCGCTCGCCGCCCGAGAGTTCACCCGGCCTGTGCGCCAGACGGTGACCCAGACCGACCTCGGCCAATCCCTCGGCAGCGGCCGCCAGGGCCTTCTTTCGCGCCACGCGCCGGATGAGCAAGGGCATGGCCACGTTCTCCACGGCGCTGAATTCTGGCAGGAGGTGGTGGAACTGGTAGACGAAGCCCAGGGTGCGGTTACGCAACCGGCCGCGCGCCAGTTCCGACAGTGCCCATAGATCCTCACCGGCCAGGCTCACGCTGCCGGCGGTTGGGCGGTCCAGTCCGCCTAGGATGTGCAGCAGGGTGCTCTTGCCGGAGCCGGACGCGCCCATGATGGCGACCTGTTCACCGGCACGTATGGTCAGGTCGACGCCGGTCAGTACCGGCACCTCGGTCCGGCCCTGCCAGTAGCTCTTCTGCAGGCCCCTGCAGGCCAGTACCGTCGTCGTGTCCGGCTGCTCACTCATACCGGAGGGCCTCAGCCGGTTGCACGCGGGCGGCGCGCCAACTGGGGTACAGCGTGGCCAGGAAAGACAGCAGCAGGGCTACGCCGCCCGTCCAGGCGACATCGGACCAGACTAGCTTCGAGGGCAGCTCGGAAATTAAATAGACGTCGGCCGGGAAGAGATCCATGCCCAGTGCGCGTTCGATCATGGGGACGATGGTCTCGACGTTGAGCGCCAGGGCGACGCCCCCCGCCACGCCCAGGACGGTGCCCACCACGCCGATCAGGCTGCCCTGCACCATGAACACCTGCATGATGCTCGCCGGACTCGACCCGAGGGTGCGCAAGATGGCGATGTCCGACTGCTTGTCGGTGACTACCATGACCAGGGTAGAGATGATGTTGAAGGCGGCCACCGCCACAATCAGGGTGAGGATCAGCGCCATCATGCGCTTCTCGATGGCCACCGCCCGGAAGAAGTTGGCGTGGCTCATGGTCCAGTCGGAGATGAAATAATCCCCCTGCAGGCTGCGTGCCAGCTCGCGTGTGATAAATGGCGCCCGATCCATGTCCTCAAGCTTCACCCGCAAACCAGACACCCCCTCTCCCAGACGGTAGAGCTTCTGCGCGTCGGCCAGGTGGATGAGGGCAAGACCGGAGTCGTACTCGTACATGCCGGCCTCGAATACCCCCACCACCTTGAACTGCTTCAGACGCGGCACTAAACCAGCAGGGGTGAAGGTGCCCTGGGGGGTGATCAGCGCCACCTTGTCCCCGGGGACGAGTCCGAGGCTGCGGGCCAGTTCCAGACCCAGCACGATGTTGAATTCGCCCGCTTTGAGGTCCGCCAGGCGGCCAGACTTCATGGCCGCGGACAGATCCGAGACCCGATCCTCACGCTCCGGCAACACCCCCCGGATCAGCACCCCCCGGGGGTTGGAGCCGTTGGCGAGTAACCCCTGTCCGCGCACATACGGTGCAGTGCCCCGCACCTCGGGATGCCGGCTCACCTGTGCATCCAGGGCCGGCCAGTCCTGCAGGACCTCCTGCGGGCCGGTGATCTCCATATGGGAGGCTACGCCGAGGATGCGACTGCGCAGCTCCTCCTGAAACCCGTTCATCACCGACAGCACGACGATCAGCGCCGTGACCCCCAAGGCGATACCGGCCATGGAGATCAAGGAGATGAAGGAGATGAAGTGGTTGCGGCGCCTGGCGCGGGTATAGCGCAGGCCAATCCAAAGTTCGTATGGCAGCACGGCTGGCAGTCTGCCACATAGAACCATCCTGAGCCAGCGTCACGCAGCAGCCTAAGTCGTCGGCCTGAAGCCGACCTACAACCCTGGATCGGTCCGCAGCCGATGTATCAATGTGTCAGCAAGACGAGGCTACAGGGTCTCTTGTCCGCAGGCACGCCGCAGGCAGCCCGGCGCTCGTCGATCAGCTGGGCGTGCATGGCCTGGTAGGCGGCTCGTTCCCGCGGATCGCTGAGGAAGGTCAGGATGCGCTGATGGGCCTGGCATTCAGTCTCGGTCAGATACGGCGAACATGCTGCCAGGGTGTTCGGTTGTAGGT
>DAITOH010000220.1:0-2276 GCA_036834225.1 Thiobacillaceae bacterium
ATAATCCGCCGATGAACGGCGACACCCCCCTCCTTAGCGTCAGCGAGCTCAACCGCATGGCAAGGCTCAGTTTGGAACGGGGTATGTCCCAGGTCTGGGTGACGGGCGAGATCTCCAATCTCACCCGCGCCACCTCGGGACACTGGTACTTCACCCTCAAGGACAACCTCGCGGCGGTGCGCTGCGCCATGTTCCGCAACCGCAACCAGTTCATGGACTGGGTGCCGGAAAACGGCCTGCGCGTCGAGCTGCGTGCCCAGCCCACCCTGTATGAGCCACGCGGTGAGTTCCAGCTCAACGTGGAGGTGATGCGCCGGGCGGGGCTCGGTGCCCTGTACGAGGCCTACGCGCGCCTGAAGGAACGGCTGGAGCGCGAGGGGCTGTTCGATCCGGCGCGCAAGCGCCCGCTGCCAGCTTATCCTGGGCAGATCGGCATCATCACCTCGGCCCAGGCCGCGGCCCTGCGCGATGTGCTCACCACCCTGGCACGGCGCTGGCCGCTAGCGCGGGTGGTGCTCTACCCCACCCCGGTGCAGGGCGACGGCGCCGCAGAGGCGATCGCCACCGCGTTACGCACGGCCGGTGCACGAGGCGAGTGCGACGTCCTGCTGCTGGTGCGCGGCGGCGGCAGCATCGAGGACCTGTGGTCCTTCAACGAGGAGACGGTGGCGCGGGCCATCGCCGCCTGCCCCATCCCGGTGGTGAGCGGCATCGGTCACGAGACGGATTTCACCATCGCCGACTTCGTCGCCGACCGGCGCGCCCCCACGCCCACCGGCGCCGCCCAGCTCGCTACGCCGGATGCCGCCGAACTCGCGCAGCATCTGCGCCACCTCGCCCGGCGGCTCACGCTGGATCAGCGCCGCCGTCTGCACACCTTGGCGCAACGCCTGGATGGCCTAGCCCAGCGCGTGCGCCACCCAGCCGAGCAGCTCGCCAACCGGCGTCGCCATCTGGACCAGCTTACCCGGCGGGTCGCCCTGGCTCAGGCCGGTCGTCTCGCGCTGGCACGCCAGGGCCTGGCGCATCTGCAGGCCGGTCTGCGTCGGGCGCGACCGCGCCCGGATCAACTGCAAGCGCGACTGCGAGACCTGGCCGGGCGTCTAGCCCGCGCTACTGCCGTCGGTCTGCAGCAGCGTCGGGATCGGATCGCGGCCCTGGCCACCCACCTAGCCCACCTCAACCCGGCGGCGGTGCTCGAACGCGGCTACAGCATCGTGCGCCGGACGGACGGCAGCATCGTGCGTGACAGCCGGCAGCTCAAGGTGGACGAGGCGGTCGAGCTGACCCTGGCTCGGGGCATGGCCGGCGCGCGCATCACCCGCCTGGTCGACGAGCCAGAGCGGAACTGATCCAGGCCGATACGGCGGCACACAGGTCCGGCCGCAGACAGTCGAAGCGCTCTGCCCCCTGCCAGGACTTAAGCCAGGTGATCTGGCGCTTGGCGAGCTGGCGCGTGGCGGCGACGGCCTGCGCCACGAAGCTGGCGTAATCCGTGCCGCCCTCCAGATGGTCCCAGGCCTGGCGATAGCCGACGCAGCGCATGGAGGGAAGGTCGGGATACAGCGGGTAGGTCGCGCGCAGGCGACGCACCTCGTCCAGAAAGCCAGCCGCCAGCATGGCCGCGAAGCGCTGTGCGATGCGCCGGTGCAAGGCCGCTCGGTCCGACGGCAACAAGGCGATCTCAAGCAAGCGGTAGGGTAATGCGTTTCTCGCCCCGCCCAGCAGCTCCGACATGGGCCGGCCGCTTGCCAGGCAGACCTCCAGTGCGCGCTGGATGCGCTGGGCATCCGTGGGCCGCAGGCGGGCCGCCGTGGACGGGTCCAGCTGGGCGAGCTTTGCGTGTAGAGCCGGCCAGCCGACACGCGCAGCGCTCGCGTTGATCTCCGCGCGCAGACGGGCATCGGCCTGGGGCAAGGGGTCCAGGCCCTCCTTCAAGGCCCTGAAATAGAGCATGGTGCCCCCCACCAGCAGCGGCAACCGCCCCCGCGCCGTGATCTCCGCCATGCAGCTTAGGGCATCGGCCCGGAAGCGGGCCGCGGAGTAGCGCTCGGTGGGATCGAGGATGTCGATGAGGTGATGCGGTATGCGCGCCCGCTGCTCAAGGTCGGGCTTGGCGGTGCCGATATCCATGCCACGGTAGACCAAGGCCGAGTCGACGCTCACGATCTCAACCGGCAGCGTTTGCGCAAGGCACAGCGCCAGGTCGGTCTTGCCGCTGGCGGTGGGGCCCATCAGACAGATGGCGTAGGTAGAGGTGGCTGATGAGGCGTTCA
>DAITOH010000221.1:0-2275 GCA_036834225.1 Thiobacillaceae bacterium
CAGTGATAGCGTGGATTGCACGCCATCTCCGCTTGCGCAGCCTCGGCCCATACTTGGTCATAGGCGCTGCCGTAATGGTCCACGCGGATACGGCTCGTCTTTGGCAGGTCCTGCACCGCCCAGGCCGGACGCAGGGGTCCTTCTCCGCGCGCAGGTGGCCGGCGACACAGATGCGCAGGCCGCGTCTGTATGGCCTACGCGCGAGGCTAGCCGCAGCCGACTGGTGGATGACGCGCAGCTTGGCACGGTATTCCGGCGGCAGTGCGTCGCCGATGGCGGCGTGCAGGCCGACTAGGCGGTGGGCTAGGGCAAGGGAGCGCCGGGTGGTGAGGGGTCCTCCGCCAGGAAGCGGTAGGCATCCGTACCGGTGATGACCACGACCAAGGGAGCCATCGGATGCGCCTTGGCGAATTAGGCGATCGATGCCACGCTTCGCCAGGCGTGTAGAGCGATCATCACATCGGCTACTCCCCCGCATCGGCGGTGGCTATCTTTACGCGATGACCTAGTGCATGCAGCATGCGGGCCCAGCGCACGGCCGTGGTGCGGTTGCCGGCGCGGGTGCCGGCCGGGGCGGGGGGTGATCAGGCGGATACGCGCGAAGGACGACGCGGGCAGGCCACTTGCAGGACGATTGTCCACGCACGACGACCGGCCCGGCAACGGGGCATGCTGCGTCGAATACCCACGACCGACTACCTCATCGCCCAGTTGCGTGACGCACGGCGGCGCACGCTCACGCTCATCAAGGGGTTGGACGACACCCAGCTCATGGGGCCACGCCTGCCCATCGTCAACCCCCTGCGCTGGGAGATCGGTCATGTCGCCTATTTCGGTACTGTTGTTCGTCAGGGCGGGGCACGCTCGTTGCGCCTGTGAAGTGAGCGACACAGTAAAGTCGCCAGCAGCAGAGCCCGCCGAAGCGACTACGCGGTGCTTGCTCATGCGCAGCAGCAGTAGGAATCTCCGGCCTTAAGGCCGGGGGGGATGTCAACAGCTTGATGAAGCAGGGGTAGCCCATGCGCGGCGCGTAAGTCGGGCCGGTCGCGATGGCACCAGTTTGAAAGGGGGTGGCCTCGGGCAGGACCCGCGCCAGGGCCGCGCGGCAGTGGTACTTGTGCTGGGCTAAAGCGACGGCGGCGGGGTCAGGGCCGGGCAGGCTAAGTTCGCGCGCCAGCAGGGCGGCAGTCAGCGCCCCATAGCCCTCGTGGTTGCTCAAAACCCCGGCGATGCCGTGTCCCCGGTGGCGCCGAGCCAAGGCGTGAGCGAGGCGGAACGAGCGAAGCCGGGCAGCCGCAGCATGCCGGCGGGACGCTGCGGGTCGAAGCTGGCAAACTCGAATGCATAACGGGGTGCGAGCCTAGCGAGGGCCGCCTCATTCCATTCTTTCATGGCTGCAGCACGCGCCGGGGTGGCATGGTAGCGGGGGCTGCGGTCAGGCCAGGATCAGGACCATGGCCAGCAGGGCGAGCAGCACGCCCAGCCATTGTCTTGGGCTTAGCGTCTCGCCGAACCAGACATATGCCAGGGCCACGGTGACCAGGGGGTAGAGGGCGGTGAGCACCACAATCAGGCTGACCGGGCCGCGCTGCACGGCATAGAGATAGGCCAGGCCGCCGAGAACGCCCAGCACGCCGGTCAGGAAGGCCAAGGCCGCAGCCCCACTGTGCCAGGCAGGGCGAAAGCCCAGACTGGCCAGCACGACCGCGGTCACCGCCAGCGCCCCGACCACCTCGTAGACGATGGCGCTGCGCGGGTCGATGTGCTGGGTGACGACCTTTGGCAACAGGGCCCACAGCCCCCAGACGAGGAAGGCGATCAGGGCCCACAGGGACCAGGAGGACATGGGGTGTGACCGGTGTGGGTGGAGGTCATGGCGTGTATATTGTGCCTGCAGGCCCAGCTCGCGGGTGCCCTCGCTGGGCGTGCTCAGGGCGGGTCTCGCATCTGTCATGGCTGGGAGGACCAATCCAACCTGAAAACCGCAGTTGACCAGTTGGATGACTTCGCAGCATGTTGGATACATTGGGTTTTAAGCCTTCGCTCGATATCACCGATAAGGTGTGATCGCTTTGCGCCCGCCTTGCGGCCCAAACGTACGCTTAGCTTTGTGTGGCCCTTCGGCCTATCCTTCGGCTGCGGCTGCCAACCAGCACTGTGTGCTGTCCTGCGCCCTGCGGCTGGTCGCGCAAGACACTCGTTTTGCCCGCCTTTCGGACGTGTTCAACTGCGGTTTTAGGCTCATGCGTCGAACCTTGATACTGCTTTGCCTGAT
>DAITOH010000222.1:0-2271 GCA_036834225.1 Thiobacillaceae bacterium
AAATGTTTACTGCACTGTGACAGCCGCGGCTGCATGGTAGCCGAGGGGGGAAGGCCGCACAAGACGTATCTGCCCGCCTCCGGCGTTTGCCTGTCGCTGCAGCAGAAACCCAACGGCTAGCGAACACCTCCTGATTCCGGGCCGATGCCGACGAACACCGTGCAGGTCGGACTTCAGTGCGACGCGTCGGTTGTCGGGCCTCAGCTCGACTTTTCGGCTGCAGGCCGACCTACAACGCATGGGTTCCAACTGCCGGTAGGGAGGGTGTAACCTGGGCGGTGTAAGCTGTCGAGTCCTGCTCGCAGTCGCACGCCATCATGACGCCCCCTGATCGTCTCGACGACTTCCTGCCCCAGGGCCGCATCGCCTATTTCTCCATGGAGATTGGCCTGGCCAACGACATCCCGACCTACAGCGGCGGCCTGGGGGTGCTAGCGGGCGACACCCTGCGCACCGCGGCCGATCTGAACCTGCCGATGGTGGCGGTGACCCTGGTCTCGCGCGCCGGCTATTTCCGCCAGGAGATCGACGCCGACGGCCACCAGATCGAACACCCCGACCCCTGGGACCCCGCGGCGCACGCTACCCGGCTCAATGCCGCCGTGGCGCTCACGCTCGAGGGTCGCCAGGTGTGGGTGGGCGGCTGGCTGTACGTGGTGAAGTCGCGCCGCAACGGTCGCGTCCCCGTGCTGCTGCTCGACACCGACATGTCGGTCAATCATCCTGATGACCGGGAGATCACGCACCATCTCTACGGTGGCGACGAGGTCTACCGCATCAAGCAGGAGCTGGTGCTGGGCGTGGGCGGGGTGGCCATGTTGCAGGCTTTGGGCTTCAATCTCATCGGCTACCACATGAACGAGGGCCATTCGGCCTTCCTCACCCTGGCCCTGTTGCGCCGTTTTGCCTACGCGGCCGAGGACCTGCGGCCGGGCGAGGTGCCCTATGACATCCCGCGTGTGCGCGATTTGTGCACCTTCACCACCCACACCCCGGTGGAGAGCGGGCATGACCAGTTCTCCTACGATCTCGTGCGCCGCATCTACGGCGACCTGCCGGAGCTCGACACCGTGCGGCGGTTCGCGGGTGCGGACCGGCTCAACATGACCCGCCTGGCCCTGAATCTGTCGGAATACGTCAACGGGGTGGCGAAGCGGCACGCCGAGACCTCCCGGCGCATGTTCCCGGGCTATGCCGTGCATGCCGTCACCAACGGCGTGCACGCCTCCACCTGGACCAGCCCGCACATGGGCGCGCTCTACGATCAATTCGTGCCGGGCTGGTGTCACGAACCGGAGCTGCTCTCGCGCGCCGACCGCATCCCCGACGACCAGCTCTGGCAGGCCCATGTCCAGGCCAAACAGGACCTGATCGCGCGCGTGGCCCGGGTCAGCGGGGTGCGCCTCGATGCGGACAAGCCGATCCTGGGACTCGCCCGACGCATGACGGCCTACAAGCGTCCCGATCTGCTGTTCAACGACCTCGCCCGGCTTATGGCCATCGCCCGGCGGCATCCCTTCCAGATCGTGATGGCCGGCAAGGCCCATCCGCGCGACGAGGGGGGTAAGCGGCTGATTAAGGCCCTGCACGGCCACATGCGGGCTTTATCCGGGAGCATCCCCATGGCCTTCCTGCCGGATTACGACATGGACACCGCGCTCGCCATGGTCGCCGGCTCGGACGTCTGGCTCAACACGCCGCTGCGCCCGCTGGAGGCCTCCGGCACCAGCGGCATGAAGGCCGCCTTCAACGGCGTGCCACAGCTTTCGGTGCTGGACGGCTGGTGGGTGGAGGGGTGCATCGAGGGCGTGACCGGCTGGGCCATCGGCGACGACAGCCAGGGCGCTAACGGCGGCGATGCCGCCATCCTGTACGACAAGTTGGATCGCCTAGTGCTGCCCCTGTGGTACGGCGACCGCCCGGGCTGGGTCCAGGTCATGAAGGGCGCCATCAGCAAGAATGCAGCCTATTTCAACAGCCACCGCATGATGCGGCGCTACGCGGCGGAGGCGTATCTGAGGTGAGGCGCAGGGCCTGACGCCGCTTTTCGGTTATCTACACAGTGCCCTTGCGGGATCATCATACCCTGAATCGATATCGAGGCCCATGAACACCGCGTTAGCCGGACTCCAGTCCGACGGGTTGGATGTCGGGCTTAAGCCCGACCTAGAATGCAGCCCATGTGAACGACCCGGATGCAGGAGCCCGTCATGAAGATCGCGCTCGCCCAGTTCAACCCCATCGTCGGCGACCTGGAAGGCAATGCCGAGC
>DAITOH010000223.1:0-2269 GCA_036834225.1 Thiobacillaceae bacterium
CCTGAGGGACGGCCATCGCACTGTATAAGCCGTCCGGCAGATTTGCAATGCCCCAGTCCCAGGCATGTGGGGCGAAAGATCGCTCTGCACCTCACACCGACTTGCCCTGAGCCGGGGCTATTGGCCATAATCGAGGACCCGACGCCGGCCCGGGTGGCGGAATTGGTAGACGCACGGGACTCAAAATCCCGCGCTGGCGACAGCGTGCCGGTTCGACCCCGGCCCCGGGCACCAGGATGGTTGGCGAAGAGTGCGTGGGATTTCAGTGCAGGCTCATGTGAGCGCAGCGAACGTGAAGCCGCGCAGCGGCGGCCGGAGCTAAAATCCCGCGCTGGCGACAGCGTGCCGGTTCGACCCCGGCCCCGGCACCAGACCATCGCGGCTCAGACAGCCGCGTCGTCGCGGATCGAGTGGGGGGATGGGCAGGGGAGGTGGTGGTGAAGGGCGGAATCGAACCGCCGACCTACGGGTTATGAATCCGTCGCTCTAACCGTCTGAGCTACTTCACCGACCGATCCCGTCTTGACCTGTCGACGGGATCTGAAGCTGATCAGCTAATTGTTACGGCCGCGCCACTTCGTGTCAATATTGTTCTCCCCTGGCCTTAGAGCCCCCGAGCATGAAACTGTTCATCGTCGCGATCGGCGACAAATTGCCCGCCTGGGCCGAGGCGGCCAGCGCCGAATACGCAAGGCGCATGCCCCGCGAGGCGCGGGTGGAGATCGTCGCGGTGAAGCCGGACAGGCGCAGCGGGCAGCCGGCGGAGCAGGTCAAGGCGGCCGAGGCGGCGCGGCTGCTGGAGCGGTGTCCGAAAGATGCCCTGCTGGTCGCCCTGGACGAGCATGGCCGCCAGGTGAGCACACGCGAGCTGGCAGAGCTGCTTGCAGGCTGGATGTCGGCGGGCCGTGACGTGGCCCTGCTGATGGGTGGCGCCGATGGTCTGTCGGCGCAGATCCTGGCGCGGGCCGATCTGAAGCTAGCACTGTCGCGCCTGACCCTGCCGCATGCCCTAGCCCGCGTCCTGCTCACCGAGCAGCTCTACCGGGCGGCCAGCCTGCTCGCCGGGCACCCCTACCACCGCGACTAGATGATCTGCGCCGCTTGGCGGTCGGCGTGATAGCTTGAACGCACCATGGGCCCACTGGCCACGTTCTTGAAGCCCAGCTTTAGGCCCAGGCGCTCGAATCGCGCGAATTGTTCGGGGGGGACGAAACGCTCCACCGGCAGGTGGTGGCAGGAGGGCTGCAGATACTGGCCAATGGTGAGCATGTCGACGTCATGAGCGCGCAAGTCGCGCAACACCTGGTCCACCTCCGCATCGGTCTCGCCCAGGCCCAGCATGATGCCGGACTTGGTCGGCACCCGCGGGCAGCGGGCCTTGAATTCGGCAAGCAGGCGTAAGGAGTGCGCATAGTCGGCACCCGGCCTGCAGGCGCGGTAGAGCCTTGGCACGGTCTCCAGGTTGTGGTTCATCACATCCGGCGGCTCGGCAGCCAGGATCTCCAGGGCGAGATTTAGACGGCCGCGAAAGTCGGGAGTGAGGATCTCGATGCGGGTGTGCGGCGAGCGTTCGCGCACGGCGCGGATGCAGGCGGCAAAGTGGGCGGCGCCGCCGTCGCGCAGGTCGTCGCGGTCGACCGAGGTGATGACCACGTAGTTCAGACCCATCGCCGCGACCGCCTCAGCTAAGCGTTCGGGTTCCTGTGCATCAGGCGGCTGCGGCTTGCCGTGGCCGACGTCGCAGAAGGGGCAACGCCGCGTGCATAGGTCGCCCAGGATCATGAAGGTGGCGGTGCCGTGATGGAAACATTCGCCCAGGTTGGGGCAGGAGGCCTCTTCGCACACGGTGTGTAGCCGTGCCTTGCGCAGCAGCGCCTTAAGCCGCATAACCTGCGGCGAGGCATGCACCTGGGCGCGGATCCAAGGCGGCAGCCGGATGCGCGGTTTGGATACGACCTTAATCGGGATGCGCGCAACCTTGGCAGCGCCCTTGTGCAAGAGGGAATCGGCCATCTCAGCTCCTGTCGGTTCGGACGGCATTGTACCCCACCGACTCGGTACAATTGCTCGCCATAACGCTACCGAGCCCATCCCGGTCACCTTGCTGACGGGTTTTGAGCAGCGGCAAGACCACCCTCCTGAGCCGGCTGCTACGCCATGCGCCCCTCACCGCCGTGGTGATGAGCGAGCTAGCTGGCCTAAAGCCGTTACCGACCGGTGCGCGGCGGGCAGGCCCGGGCGAGCCCACCTTGGGCGCATGCGCGCCTTC
>DAITOH010000224.1:0-2261 GCA_036834225.1 Thiobacillaceae bacterium
CTAACCCGCAGCTTTTAGGTTCACAGCAGGATGATGTCGTACTGCTCCTGCGTGAACAGGGTCTCCACCTGCAAGGAGACCGGCTTGCCGATGAAATCGGACAGCTGGGCCAGATTCTGTGATTCCTCGTCGAGGAACAGGTCGATGACCGGCTGCGAGGCGAGGATGCGGAACTCGCGCGCGTTGAACTGACGCGCCTCACGTACGATGGCGCGCAGGATCTCGTAACAGACGGTTTGCGCGGTCTTGACCTGGCCTCGGCCGCCGCAGGTAGGGCAGGGCTCGCACAGCACGTGCGCGAGGCTTTCGCGCGTGCGCTTGCGCGTCATCTCAACTAGCCCCAGCGAGGTGAAGCCGTTGATGGTCACGCGCGTGCGGTCGCGCGCCAGCGCCCGCGACAGTTCCGCCAGCACAGCCTCCTTGTGCTCGGCGTTCACCATATCGATGAAGTCCAGGATGATGATGCCGCCCAGGTTGCGCAGCCGCAGCTGCCGGGCGATGGCCTGGGCCGCCTCGAGGTTGGTCTTGAAGATGGTGTCGTCGAAGCTGCGTACCCCGGTGTAAGCGCCGGTGTTGACGTCGATGGTGGTCAGCGCCTCGGTCTGGTCGATGATGAGATAACCGCCACTCTTTAGGTCCACCCGCCGGGCAAGGGCGCGCTCGATCTCCTCCTCGACGTTGTAGAGATCGAACAGGGGCCGCTCCGAGGTGTAGAGGGTAAGCCGGTCCGCCACGTTGCGGGTGAACTCCTGGGCGAAGGCTAGCAGGCGTTGGTAGGTCTCGCGCGAGTCGACCAGAATGCGGGTGGTCTCGGCGGTAGCCATGTCGCGCAGGACGCGGTGCGCCAGGTCCAGCTCCTGATAGATCAGGCAGGGGGGCTGGCTTACGGCGGCGCGCGCCTGCACGGCGTCCCAGATCGCGTGCAGGTACTCCACGTCGGCCGCCAGCTCCATGTCCTCGGCCATGTTGGCCATGGTGCGGATGATGAAGCCGCCGTGCTCGTCTTGCGGCAGGATGCGGGTCAGTCGGTCACGCAGCATGCCCCGTTCGGCCTCGTCCTCGATCTTCTGCGAGATGCCGATGCGCGTCTCCTGCGGCAGGTAGACCAGGAAGCGCCCTGCCATCGAGAGCTGGGTCGACAGCCGCGCCCCCTTGCTGCCGAGGGGGTCCTTGATCACCTGCACCAGCAGGCCCTGGCCCTCGTGCAGGATGCGCTCGATCGGCCGCTGCGGGCTCTCGCTACGCGCCTCCCAGATGTCGGCCACGTGCAGGAAGGCGGATCGCTCTAGGCCGATGTCGACGAAGGCCGACTGCATCCCGGGCAGCACGCGCGAGACGCGGCCCAAGTAGATGTTGCCCACCAGGCCGCGTTGGTTGGCCCGCTCGATGTGCAGTTCCTGCACGGCGCCCAGGTAGACGATGGCCACCCGCGTCTCCTGGGGGGTGACGTTGATGAGGATCTCTTCGCTCATGAAGCGTGGAGCGAGCTAGCTAGCGTGTGTCGAAGCCAACGCTCTTGAGCAATTTTACGGTCTCGTAGAGGGGTAGGCCCATCACCCCGGAATAGCTGCCGGCGAGATGCTCGACGAAGGCCGCTGCCCGGCCCTGGATGCCATAGCCGCCGGCCTTGTCGAAGGGCTCACCGCTGCTCACGTAGTGGGCGATGTCCTGCTCGTCGAGCGGGCCGAAACGAACCGTGCTCTCGCTCACCGCCACCAGCAGCTGGTCCTGATGCGCAACCCCCACGGCGGTAAGCACCGTGTGACTGCGCCCGGAGTAGCGGCGCAGCCAGGCGCAAGCCTCGGCCGCATCGCGCGGCTTGCCAAGGATCTCGCCATCCAGCGTGACAATGGTGTCCGCCGCCACGATGGGCAGGGGCATGAGCTGGCGTTTAGCCACGGCCCGCTGGGCTGCCTGTGCCTTAAGTCGGGCAAGACGGGTGACGTAATTCCAGGGCTTTTCCCCGGCCAGGGGCGTCTCGTCAACATCGGCCCGGGGCGGGTCGCGACGCAAGGGCAAAACAATCGGTGCGAGCCCGATCTGGCGCAGCAGTTCCAGCCGGCGCGGGCTCTGGGAGGCAAGGTAGAGCTGCTTGGACATGGGCGCATGATCTCTGAGTCGCCGCTGCCCCGCCACCCCTGATACGGATTAAAGCCCACCTCAGGCGATCTGGATGTGGTCACGACCGGCATCCTTGGCCGCGAGTAGCGCCATGTCGGCGCGGCGCAGGATGCGCGCGCCGCTATCCTCCGCCTGCAGGG
>DAITOH010000225.1:0-2242 GCA_036834225.1 Thiobacillaceae bacterium
GTCAACTACCTGCGCGGCGACGCCAGTGGTGAGATCAAAAATGGCGGCAGCTATCGCAACCGGGAAAAGGTGCTGGGAGATATCGTCAATTCAGACCCGGTCTTCGCCGGTAGCCAGAACTTCGGCTACGACCTGCTGCCCGGCACGGAGGGCAGCACCTACAAGGCCTTCCTGGCGACCAAGTCAAGCGTCCCGAAGATGCTCTATGTCGGGGCCAACGACGGCATGCTGCACGGCTTCGATGCCAGCACCGGCGTGGAGCGCTTTGCCTATGTACCCAATGCTCTGATGAGCAAACTGAAACAGTTGTCTGATCCCTCCTATTCACACCAGTACTACGTGGATGGGTCACCCTGGGTGGGCGATGCCTATTTCAACAGTGCATGGCGTTCGGTGCTGGTGGGCAGTACGGGTGCCGGCGGCAAGGCCGTGTTTGCCCTGGATGTAAGCAACCCGGCCTCGTTTAGCGCCTCTCATGTGCTGTGGGAGTTCACCCATGCCAACCTGGGCTACACCATCGGCCAACCCATGATTGCCCGCCTCAACAACGGCCGCTGGGCGGCCGTCTTCGGCAACGGCTATGCCAGCACCGGCGGCACCGCCAAACTGTTCATCGTCTATCTGGACGCCAACGCCTCGGATGGCTGGCAGCTAGGTACCGACTTCCTGGTCTTAGACACCAACACTACAGCGGCCAATGGGCTGTCTAGCCCCACCCTGTATGACTCGAACGGCGATCGCATCGCCGACTATGTCTATGCCGGTGACCTGCAGGGCAATGTGTGGAAGTTCGACCTGTCTAGCACCAACCCCAGCCAATGGAAGGTTGCCAACAGATCCGGCAGCACCCCCATCCCCTTCTTCACGGCCCGCAATGCCGCCAACCAGGTTCAGCCCATCACCGCACCGATTGAGATCGGCCCGGCGCCTCCGGGGAGGGAGGGTGTGATGCTCTACTTCGGCACGGGGCGCTTCTTCGCCGTCGGGGACAACACCAACACTCAAGTGCAGACCTTCTACGCACTGTGGGACAACTACACCAACAACAACGAGATCACTTACAGCTGCACTAGCAACAGCTGTAACCGCGACAGCACGCTCCAAGCCCAGACCATTCTGTATGAAGGCAGCGGACCGGGTGGCAACAGCGTGCGCGTGACCAGCAACGCAAGCGTCGATTACAACAGCAAACGCGGCTGGTATCTGGACCTGAAATACCCAAACACCGCCGCCGGCGAGAAGGGCGAGCGGGTGGTGAGCGCCCCCCTGCTCCGGCATGGCCGGGTGATCTTCACCACCTTAATCCCGTCTAGCGACCCCTGCAAGTTCGGTGGCGGCAGCTGGATCATGGAGCTCGCAGCCAGCACCGGCAGCCGTCTGGATCATAGCGTCTTCGATCTGAACGACGACAACCTGTTTAACGCCTCGGATTACGTCACCGTCAACCTCGGTGGTGGGAGCCAGACCGTCCCAGTCTCTGGGTTGGCCTCCAGGATCGGCATCATCAAGACCCCCTCTGTCATCTCGGCCGGTGAGAAGGAGTACAAACTCGCATCCGGCACGACCGGCGAGATCGCATCGGTGAAAGAGAGAGGCGGTGGTATGGGCTTCGGCCGCGTATCCTGGCAGGAATTGTTCACTCCATGACGCCAGGAAAGCGCCCAGTCCCGGCCGACCGTTCACGGCAGGCCTGCCAGGGGCGGTCGAATCGGTACAGTCAATCCAGCTCGAACGTCACCCGGTATTTGCCGATGTAACGCACCGGCCGTCCATCCCGGATGGCCGGACTGTACTGGGCCTTGCCGTAGACCTCGAGGACGGCCGCATCGAATACCCCCGGCGGGTTGGCCTCCAGGACGGCGATCTCGCGCACCCGACCATACTCGTCGATATGCACCTCGATCACGACGCTGCCCTCGATGCCCCGCCTGCGGGCCATTTCCGGATAAACCGGCAACTGCGGGGTGAGGAGCTCTGGCCGCCGGTCCACCTGGCGCGCCGTATACCACCGTGTGTCCAGCATGACCGGGATCTCCGGCAATCCCGTTGACGGCTCAGATGGCACTGCTTCCCGCTCGCCCGTCTTGATTTCCCCACCCTGAGCGGTCGGCTCCGTACTGCTAGCGCCGAAGGTTGTCTCCGTCTGCTGCGACGCGGGCTGTGCTGGAGTCGGTTCTGGCGTTGGCGCTGGCGTTGGCGCTGGCGTTGGCGCTGGCGTTGGCGCTGGCGTTGGCGCTGGCGT
>DAITOH010000226.1:0-2215 GCA_036834225.1 Thiobacillaceae bacterium
CCGCGCCCGGCCTCAAGGCCGGGCGATGCTTCGCCTTCGCAACCGTTTCGAAAGCGGAATAACGCTAGCTTGCGCAAACCAGGGTAAGCAGGCAAGTCTGGTTCGATGGTCTGCGGCCATGTGCGATCGATCTTGACTGCCCGGTACGAACGGGGTGTCGCCACGGCCAAGGAGTGGTGTGACAACCGGTTCCGATTCTTCGGGTGTCGCATCACGCGTTGTTTCTGAAAAGCCCTAAGATGGCTGCGCTGTCCGCGCTATCCTTCCACGCCATGAACGCTTATTCCGATCGTAACCGGAGGAGTTGACCATGCCCACCACCCTGACCAACCGCTATCAGACGACCGACTACGCCCCTGGCCCGCGACATGAAGGCCGTGGATGGAAACGCTTGGCGCTAGTTAGTGCGGCAGCGCTCTTTGGGCTGCTCTTTGTGTTTTGGCCTGACAAGCTCTTGGGGTTGCTATTTGCGTTTGCCGCTTTGGTTATTCTTCTTTCCCTCGGTCGTCAGAAGCCGGACGAGAAGACCCCGGAGGACTCGACACCGTTTGAGGTGAACCCGGACGAGGAGATTGAGTCAGACCTGACCGGGTTGAATTCGATGCAAAAGATGGGGCTGGGTTTAGAAGATGATGACTGGGTAGATGACACGAGGCTCAACCCGGCATATAGCCATCTTCCCTGGAATATCCACTATGATGGCGAAGAAGATAGCATAAAAGATAGCACAAAAAACGACTTGATACTCGATCCGGAATACAGCTTTCTTCCAGGGAATATCTATCATGTGGAGGACGACCACCACCATCACTGAGCGCGGCACGCTCAGTCAATGACCGGCCGGCCATGCCGGACAGGAAGCCAGCCGGTCATCTGCGTCTACCGCCTGCTAGGCGGTGGAGTTTCACCGGATTCCTGTTGCCCGCCAGACTGAGTACCGGTTGAAGCTGGCATCGGCATCTGACGCTGACCGCCTCCTGTCAGCAGTCTCCCAAGAAGTGAACTGCCGAAATTCATCCCGCCTGTAGCTGCAGGCCCGGTATTCATCCCCCAACCTTCTTCGCTCCGGGCTGTCATCAGCCTGTCGCTTGGGTTCGGCGCTTGCATCAGATGGCATAGCAGCCGATCCGGCATGAATGATGCTTTGATCTGTAAATGTAGCCTATCGTGCGCCATATGACGGTCATATATAGCCTAGAGGCCAGATGCTCTCGCACTTGGATGCGTGTTGGGCGGATGACGCCATGTCGTAGTATTAGACACAAGATGGGGGTCACCTGGCGCATAGGCTTAAGATGTGGGTCATCTGGCTAACATCAGGCTATAGATGCGTTTAACATCAACAGTGGCTAGCACATGGCGCATACTAGTAGCTATATGACGGCTATCTGTTGCTTGTAAGGCAGATGCTCCTCGCCCAAAGATGCGCGTGAGGCGCCAAAACCGTGGCGCATATTAGGCTATATATGCTGATCATCTGGCTAATATTAGACTACATAGGAATAGCCGTCACCGAACGCTTCAGGCACCATTTGGGGGTATCTGACTACACTAGTAAACTTAGCCAAGGAGGTCGATGTGCGAGAAAACGGCAAGAAGGCGCTGGAAGCCCTGGAAGCCTACATGGGCGACCTGTACAACCAGGCCCACGAGGTCGTGATGCAGCACTGGGAAGCGGTGAAGCTCCAGGAGCGCAAGACACCTGGATGGGAAAACAGCAGCAACCTACAGGTGAGGTGTGTGCTCAGGGGCAACTCGCTCAGAGCCGACTGGTGCGGAATCAAGTGGATTGGATCGAAGAAAGCAAACAACCGCAGGATGGTGCGGATTGGAATCCCAAAACCGGCTGGTACGCACAGCTACAGCCTGCCTAGGCTTTACGCGCACGCAAAGGAATGGGAAAAACCCCTGGTTAAGGAAACCGAAGAGAAGCTTGCCGCAATTCGCAGCGAAGCCAGCCACGTCATTAAGGCGATCAGGGCAATCAGGAACGCGGCGAAAGTGGCCGCCATGGCTGGGGGCGACAATTGACCGGGCTTGGCCTCTCGCTTAACAGCACCCCATCGCACAGGCTATTGACCCTTCAGGCCATCAAGGGCCGTGTCCCTCGCTCGCTCTGGCTTGCAGGCCGCACCAATCCTTGGACTGCCCTTTCTGGCCGCTTTAGAAGCCCTACAGCGCGTTTTCAGGGACACCAAGGGTAAAGGAAGGACCT
>DAITOH010000227.1:0-2203 GCA_036834225.1 Thiobacillaceae bacterium
TCGGGCGCCGACGCCTCGGCGCACCAGGCCTTTAGTCGCGCATACCAGTGCGCGCCCGGCCGCTCTGCCAGGGCCAGGAGATGCTCGTCGGCACAGGCGAAGATGGGGCAGCGCAGCACCTGGGCTAAGGCTAGGTCGTTTGCGGGGGCCACCAGCCAGGCCAGCAGCGCCATCAGGTCGGCGGCCTCTAGGGTGTCTAGCAGGCCGCCGCGCCGTGCGCCCACATAGGGGATGCCAGCGCGCTTGAGGGCCTGCTCGAACACCGCAAGCCCCGTGCGCGATGCGGTCAATATGAAGATATCGCCGTAGCGGGCCGGTCTTGTGGTCTCCCCGTCGCGCACGCCCACCCGGCCGACCAGCTCCAGGATGCGCTCGGCCACCCGCCGCGCCTCCTCAGCGCGCGGTTCGGGGTCACCAGGGGCGGGTTCGGTTAGCGGATCGCGCAGACCCTCGCGCTCAATCTCGGGCGCAACGACCCTGGGTGCCAGGAGCAATTCGCACAGGCCGGGCAGCGTGCTCTGGTGCGCCACATGCGGCTGGAAACCGGGGTAATCGTCGCGACCGGCGAAGACAGCGTTTACCCAGGCCGCCACCCGCGGCGCAAGCCGGCGGGTGGTGTTGTGCGTCAGGTGTAGCCCCCCCCAATCGCGCACCAGCCATTCGGCCGCCTGCCCAAATAGGCGCGACTCGGCGCGGCGGAAGCGGTAGATCGACTGCTTCGGGTCACCGACCAGAAACAGCGTCGGGCGCTCGCCATCTAAGCCGTAGGCATCCAGCCAGGCGCGCAGGCATTGCCACTGCAGGGGGTTGGTGTCCTGGAACTCGTCGAGCAGGATGTGGCGCCAGCGGGCGTCCAGCTTGGCCAGCACCGCCGGTCCCAGTTCCTCGTCGCTCAAAAGCCGCCAGGCCGCCCACTCGGCATCGGTGAAGTCGAGGGCGTCGCGTTCGGCCTTAAGCCGTTGATACTGCTCCAGCAGCCCCAGGCCGGCGGTCAAGGCCCAGCGGTTGAGCTTAAGCGCGCGCTGATCGGCCAGCCGGTCGCGGGCGGCCAGGATGCGCTCGCCCAACGACGCGTGCAGCGCAAGAAAGCGCGCCGCAGCCTCGGCACCCAGGCGGTCGGTCATCGCCTTGCTGGGCTTTAGCACGCGCAGGCCGCCTGCCTGAGTCAAGAAAACGCTCTGCAGGTCATCCCAGACGGAGGCCGCCTGTATGGCCTGAGCACCGTCTGCCGCTTGCTGCGGGCCTTCGGGGAAGAGGTCCGCCAATACCTTCGCGAGCAACTGCGCCCGCTGCGCGTCTTGCTTCACCCCCGCGCCCTGCCTTGTCAGCAGCGACAGATATTCGCGCAGTGCGCCAACGAAGCCGGCATCGGCGAAAAGCCCGCCGAGCACGTCCTCCTCCTCGCTCACGCCGGACATCCGCGCTAAGTCGGCCAAGGCATCGCCCAGCGCATCCGACCGGCCCTCCGCCCAGGCCCACCACTCCGCCCGACGCTGCACAAACGCAAACAGCAGCTCGCGCACGCTGGTGATGGGGAATTCGGCCAGCAGGGCGCGCATGGCCCGTTCCTGATCATTGCCCTCACGCGCGTCGAGCGACTGGGCATAGGTCAGCCAGGCCTCGCGCGCGAGCAGGGCTGTGTTCTCCATGAGCGCGGTCGGCCCCCGCGCCTGCAGAGGCGCGCGCTCAAGCAGGTGCAAAAACCAGCCGTGGAAGGTGGTGATCATCGGCCCTGGCGTGCTCATTAGCACCCGCTCGAACAGCCCGCGCGCGGCAGGCAGGGCCGCGCGCGCCGCCGCCGCATTGAGCCCGCGTTCGCACAGGAACTCGACCGCCTCCGCCTCGGGCGCCACAGCCAGCGCTTCTAGCCAGCGGTAGAGCCGGTCGCGCATCTCCTCGGCGGCCTTGCGCGTGAAGGTGATGGCCAGCAGCTCAGAGGGCTTAGCGCCGCTCAAAAGCAGCCGGATCATGCGCGAGACCAGCAGCCAGGTCTTGCCGCTGCCGGCGCAGGCCTCCACCACCGCGTTGCATGTAGGGTCCAGGGCCGCAGCCGGTGAGGATGCGGCGGCCCTCAACGTGGACACTTCACCAGATCCTTTCGATGCCGAACTGCGCCAGCTCGGCATCCAGGGAAGGTCGGCACGACCATCGCACGCGAACTGAGCGCAGCGACCAAGACACACTGATCCGAAACGAATGAACC
>DAITOH010000228.1:0-2201 GCA_036834225.1 Thiobacillaceae bacterium
CGCCCCCAGCATGTGGCGCATGACCTCAGCGCCCATCAGAATCTCCGTGGCGCGTTCGCGCATGAGCATGTCGTCGCAGGTGATCCAGGGTTCGCACTCGGCACCGTTCAGGATGAGGATGGGGATCTGACTTTTCGCATCCGGATTAAGTTTGATGAAGCTGGGAAAGACCGCACCGCCCAGCCCAGCTAGGCCCATCTCGCGCAGCCGGTTGCGCAGTGCGTTGGGATCCATGCGGTGCCAGTCCAGGGGGGTGGGCTCCACGGCCCGGTCCTCGCCGTCCGCCTCGATCACCACGCACAGATCCATGAGCCCAGAGGGGTGCGGCACCGGCCTCGGCTCCACCGCCACCACCCGGCCGGAGGTGGGGGCATGCACCCCTACCGAGACATAGCCCTCGGGACGGCCGATCAGCTGCCCCCGCAACACCCGCTCGCCGACCTGCACCACCGGCCGGGCGGGCTCACCGATATGCTGGCGCAACGGCACCACATAGCGGGGCAGCAGGGGCATCGTGGCGATGGGCCGGCTTGTGGAGACTGCCTTGTGGCCCTCGAGGTGCACCCCGCCGGGGAAGCTATACAGCCGTCGCGCGACCATGGCCCGACCCATACTCACGCCACCTTCTTCAATGCCACCTCCGGATAGCGCCACTTCCAGGTGGTCACGTCCTCCTTGATCACCTCCATCTGGATGCAGTCCACCGGACAGGGTTGCACGCACAGCTCGCAGCCCGTGCACAGCTCCGGCACCACGGTGTGCATCTGCTTAGCCGCGCCGACGATGGCGTCTACCGGACAGGCCTGGATGCACAGGGTGCAGCCGATGCACAGATCCTCGTCGATCACCGCCACGCTCTTGGGTTTGTGCTCCAGACCCTCACCTAGCGGCTTGGGTTCCACCCCCAGCAGCTCGGCTAAGCGTTTGACGCCCTCCTCGCCGCCGGGGGGACAGCGGTTGATGTCCGCCTCGCCCTTGGCGATGGCCTCGGCGTAAGGCTTGCAGCCCGGAAAGCCGCACTGCCCGCACTGGGTCTGCGGCAGGATGGCGTCGATCTTCTCCACCAGCGGGTCCTCCTCGACCCGGAAGCGGATCGCCGCCCAGCCCAGGATGCCCCCCAGCACCAGGGCGATGCCGGCCATGACCAGGATGGCATCTAGCATGATCGGGTCAACGGATCAGACCCGAGAAGCCCATGAAGGCCAAGCTCATCAGCCCGGCGGTGATCATGGCGATGCTGGTGCCGCGGAAGGGGGCGGGTACATCCGCCGCCTCCAGCCGCTCGCGCATGGCGGCGAACAGTACCAGCACCAGGGTGAAGCCCAGCGCCCCGCCCATGCCGAAGAAGAGCGAGGAGACGAAGTCGTGCCGCTCCTGCACGTTGAGCAGCGGGATGCCCAGCACGACGCAATTGGTGGTGATGAGCGGCAGGTAGATGCCCAGCACCCGGAACAGCACCGGCGAGGTCTTGCGGATGAACATCTCCGTGAAGCCGACGATGCCGGCGATGACAACGATGAAGGACAGGGTGCGCAGGTAGGCGAGCTCCGTGCCCAACAGATAGGTGTCAATGAGATAGCTTAAGCCAGAGGCCAGGGTCAGCACGAAAGTGGTGGCCGCCCCCATGCCGATGGAGGTCTCCAGCTTGCGCGACACCCCCATGAACGGACACAGGCCCAGGATCTTGACCATGACGATGTTGTTGACGAACACCGTGCCGATGAGGATGAGGAGGTAGTCTTGCATAAGGGGTGCCGCGTGCCTGGATTATCCGCCAGGCGCAATGGGCATACAACCCTGAAAGGGGCGTCGTTATTGGCGCTTCGCCCTCATAGCAGGGTGCCCTTGCTGGCGGCGCGCCGGCGGCGGGTCCATAGCAACCAGCCGTAGACTAAGGCGTTGATGAGCAGGGCCGTCAGGCCGATGACAGTCTGGGCCCCGCGGGTCAGGCCCTCGGGGTAGAGGGTGGCGAGCAGGTAGTGCTGCAGAAAGTCGCCTTCATAGTCTTGCTGGCCGGCCAGACGCAGGAAGTGGTTCTCCAGCGGCGTCAAGGGGCAGTACCAGCCGGCCAGCTCCACCGCCACGCCCCAGGCCACACAGGGCAGGTGCAGCCAGATGAGGCGCGGCCAGCGCAGCACCGCGAGCCCGCCCAGGGCAACGAAGAGGATGAAGGCGAGGTGTATAAACAGGACGAGATTGGC
>DAITOH010000229.1:0-2155 GCA_036834225.1 Thiobacillaceae bacterium
CCCCGGCACCAGCATGGTCGTGGGTCGGGTCATGCGCGACTTGGGGATGCGCTTTAAGAGATCGGGGAAATCGTGCCGGTCGCGGTCGCGGAAGTGGATCACCAGGGCGGACTCGTCCGGCGTGGGCACGTCGCGCGCCACGAAGGGGTTGGAGGTGTCTACCAGGGGGATGCGCTGGATATTGATATCGGTGAGCCCGAACTGCGGCACGATGTAGTGGATGTAGTCGTCGAGCCGGCGCAGGATGGTCTCCAGGGCCAGTTCCGGCGTGCAGCCGTGGCGGTCGCAGTCGCGGTGGATCTTCTGGATCCACTCCAGGTTGATTGCCGGTACCACGCCGATGAGCAGATCCACGTGCTGCGCCACGTCGATGCCCTTGCGGCCGACGCGCCGGTCGATCTCCGGCGGGAAGTGGCGGCTGTCCACCTTGCGCCGCGTCCAGGTCTGTGCGATGACGCCGCCGTGCTGCCCCTCGTAGAGCAGCACGTCGCTGCCCGGCGGCAGGGGCTTCCAGGCGGTGAACTCACCCACCGGCACCCCCAGCTTGTCGGCGTGGTCGGCGGTGTGGGCGTACTCCCGGAAGATGCCGCTGCCGGTCTCGCCATAGGTCTTGAAGAATTCCTCCAGCTCCTGGAAGTGGTTGCATTCCGGACCGAACCACGACAGGCTGCGGCCGCTGGCGCGGGCCTCTTGCAGCAGGGCCTCGAACTGGCGCTCGGTATAGCGGCGGAAGCCGTCGCCGTGCACGATGGCGGGCCTGATCCCCAGCCGGCGGAAGACATCCTTGAAGGCATGCCGGACCGTCGACAGACCCGCCCCGGACGAGCCGGTCACGGCGATGATGGGATGCAGCTCGGACATGGCTTGGTCCTCTGTCTTCGAGACAGGGGAATCATAGAGGGGGAACGAGGTGAGGGGAGAAGGGGATCGAACCGTGCGTGCCCGTCACCAGGCCCTGGCGGCCTGAGTTCCTGCTTGCTATCGTAGTGCCTGCACTTGACCGAGTCTCAGTCCGATATGCCGGAAGCCTGCGATCACGACTGCCCCTCCCCGCCGCCCGGCAGCTTGGGCATCCCCCAGGTCGGGCGCTTCGATCCGATCGCCTTCGAGCGGGCGGTCAACGACCTGCTCCGGGCCTGCGGGGTGTCGCCGGAGAGCGTGCATACCGGCAAGACCGCCCGGCGCGTGCGCGAGCTTTGGGAGCGGCGACTGCTGAGCGGCTACGCCATGGACCCGGCCGAGGCCCTGGGTGAGGGCTTCGAAGACAGCCGAGAGGACATGGTGGTGGTGCGCGGCATCGCCGTGCACGGCGTTTGCCCCCACCACCTGGTGCCTTTCCGCGGCGTGGCGCACGTGGCTTATGTGCCGGGCGGGCGGCTGCACGGCTTCGGCCGCATCGCGCGCCTGGTGGACGCCATCGGCCACCGCTTCACCTATCAGGAGTGGATGACGCGCGACATTGCTGAGGCGCTGGTGACCCATGGGCGCGCCCGCGGCGGGGCCTGCATCATCGAGGCTAAGCAGCTCTGCCTGCTGCTGGGTGAGGACCGGCGCGGCGACGAGCGGGTGGTGACCCAGGCCTATGCCGGCGTGTTCCGCGACGATGCCCAGCTTAGGAACGAGTTCCTGGGGGCATTGTCATTAGCTTCACTGTGATCTCCGGCCGCCGGGCCGAAGGGGTATCGACATGCAGACCTTCCGCTCACCGCCGCCCTGCCGGCGCTGGCCCAGGAGAGCTACAGCCTGGACCCCAGCCATACCATCGTGAGCTTCGAGATCCGCCATCACGGCGTGTCCCTCCAGCGCGGGCTGTTCACCCGCAGCCAGGGCAGGGCCTAGCTCGACCCCGCAGGCGGCGGGCGCAGTAAGGTCACAGACGAGGCGGCCTCGGTGTTGACGGGTGTGGATGCCCTATCGTGTCCTGCGCGGCCCGCAGTTCTTCAATACCGGTCTATATCCGCGCATCCGCTTCGTCTCTGACAGCATCCGCTACGCCGACGGCAAGCCGGTGGAGGCCACCGGCCAGCACACCTTGCTCGGCATGAGCCGCCCGGTCACCCTAGATAAAGCCTGACCTATGGCACGACCGAGGCAGCGTTTGTCAGGATTAAGACGGACTTGGAGGGATTGGTCGGGGTGAGAGGATTCGAACCTC
>DAITOH010000230.1:0-2142 GCA_036834225.1 Thiobacillaceae bacterium
TTGGCTGCTGCCCCTGCTGCCCTTCTTGTTGCATGCCTATCTGCTCTATCAGGACGTATTCACGGGCCCCGGTATCGCACTCGGGTTCGCCGTCTCGCTCTCGGCGGTCGCTGCCCTGACGGTGCTGGTGCACAGCATCGCCGCGTTGCGCTATCCGCTGGGGGGGGTGGTGGGGCTGGTGATGGCCTTCGCCGGGGTCATGGTCGGCCTGCATGGGGTCATGCGCGATGCAACGCCCGTGCCCCATAGCGACATGCCGGCCTTTGGCGCCCATCTGGTCATGGCCTTGACCGCCTACAGCCTGTTCACCATCGCGGCATTGCATGCTTTGCTTATGGCGGCGGTGGAAAAGCACCTGCACAAGCCGGTGCCGCCCAGGCTAGTCACCGCATTGCCGCCCCTGCTCACCCTGGAGCGGCTGCTGTTCAACCTGATCGGCGTCGGCTTCGTGCTGCTGACCCTCACCCTCGTCTCCGGCGCCATGTTCGCCGAAGAACTGTTCGGTCAGCCCTTGCCCTTCAATCACAAGACCGTATTCGGTGTCACCTCCTGGCTGGTGTTCGGCGGGCTGCTCGTCGGTCGCCGAATCTATGGTTGGCGTGGACGCACAGCGATCTACTGGACCCTGGCCGGATTCGTGTTCTTGCTGCTGGCCTATGTCGGGGTGAAGTTCGTCTTAGAGGTCATCTTAGGACGCTCTTGACACTGGCACGAGTGGACAAGAGACTAGGCCACACGCCTTGATTGCACCCTCCGCTTGGACGAGATCCCTTCAGGCGCCCTGGTCGCCGCCCTGGTACTGCTCCTCATCCTGTCTGGATTTTTCTCCGGCTCGGAAACGAGCATGATGGCGGTCAACCGCTACCGTCTCAGGCACCTTGCCAAGACCGGGCACGGTGGTGCCAGGCTGGCCGAGTGGCTACTGGCCCAGACCGACCGGTTGCTGTCGGTCATCCTGCTGGGCAACAACCTGGTCAATGCCGCCGCCGCCGCCCTGGTCACGGTGATTGCCTTCCGCCTGTTCGGAGAGAACGAGATCGCGCTCTCGCTCGCCACCCTCGGTGTCACCTTCCTGATCCTGGTCTTCTCCGAGGTCACTCCCAAGGTGATCGGGGCCGCCTATGCCGAGCGCATCGTGCCGGTGGTGAGCTATGTGCTGGTGGTGCTGCTTAGGGTGGCAAGCCCTGTGATCTGGTTCATCAACCTGTTCGTGCGCGCCCTGGTCCGACTGTTACGCCTTAAGTCGGCCAAGGATGTAATCGCCGAGCCGATGGGGGTGGAGGAGCTGCGGACCTTGTTGGCCGAATCGGGCAGTTTTCTGCCCACCGCCCATCGCGCCATCCTGACCAACCTGTTCGAGCTGGAGAAGATCACCGTGGATGACGTCATGTGTCCGCGCGGTCATATCGAGGCCATCGATCTGGAGGCGGAGGCGGAGGAGATCCGGCAGCAGCTGATCACCAGCCACCACGATCGTCTCCCCGTCTATGCAGGCGAACTAAACAACATCCAGGGCATCATCGAGGTGCGCCGGGCGCTGGCCCGAGCGCAGGAGGAGGAGCTAGACGAACGCACACTGAGGGAGGTGTTACGTGAACCTTATTATGTGCCTGCCGGTACCCCCCTGCTGACACAACTGACCCATTTCCAGACCAACCGGCAGTCGCTGGGTCTGGTGGTGGATGAATACGGTGAATTGCAGGGGCTGATCACGGTGGATGACATCCTGGAGGAGATCGTGGGGGAGTTCGCGGCCATGACCCCCCTGCCGGTGACGGTCTGGCAGCCTCAGGCGGATGGCAGTTATCTGGTCGAGGGCAGTGCAAGCCTGCGCGAACTCAATCGCAAACTCAACCTGGATTTGCCCTTGGACGGCCCGCGTACCCTCAACGGCCTGATCCTCGAACAGTTGGAGACCATCCCCGAGGCCGGCGTGAGTCTGAAGATCGCAGGTCTGCCGGTGGAGATCGTCCAGGTCCAGGGTCGGATGGTCAAGACGGCCCGTATCGTGCCGCACCGACATTGATGCGGGCCTTGTTGGGCAACGTCCTGAGATAAAACGGTCTTTAGCCTCGCTGCGCTCGTCGCCCCCCGAGGGGGGTGGTCAGTTCCTTCGGAACGGCCGTGCGGAACTGACATGGG
>DAITOH010000231.1:0-2141 GCA_036834225.1 Thiobacillaceae bacterium
AGCCTGGCCGCCTATTTCAGCGAATACGGTCTGATCCGCTACCGGGTCCGGGTGGAGATCGAGTGGCTCAAGGCCCTGGCCCGTGAACCCGCCATCGCCGAGGTCCCACCCTTCTCCGCCGCCACCCTCGCCGAGTTGGACGCTGTTGCGACCGGCTTGACGACGATCGACGCGCAGCGGGTCAAGGAGATCGAGCGGACCACCAACCACGACGTCAAGGCGGTGGAGTATTTCCTCAAGGAGCGTCTGGCCGGCAATGCCGAGGTGATGCGGGTGAAGGAGTTCATCCACTTCGCCTGCACCTCAGAGGACATCAACAACCTCGCCCACGGCCTGATGCTGCGCGACGCCCGGTCCGAGGTCCTGCTGCCGGCCTTAGACCGGCTGCGCGAGCGCTTAGCAAGCCTGGCCGTCGAGTTGGCCGATCTGCCCATGCTCTCCCGCACCCACGGCCAGCCGGCCACCCCCACCACCCTGGGCAAGGAACTGGCCAATGTGGTCTACCGTCTCGACCGTGCCCGCGCCCGCCTCTCCAGCGTCGAGCTCCTAGGCAAGATCAACGGCGCCGTGGGCAACTACAACGCGCACCTGGCGGCCTATCCGGAGGTGGACTGGGAGGGGTTTGCCCGCCGCTTCGTCGAGTCCCTCGGACTCGTCTTCAACCCCTACACCATCCAGATCGAGCCGCACGACTACATGGCCGAGCTGTTCGACGCCTGCGCCCGCGTCAACAGCGTGCTCCTGGACCTCGACCGGGACATCTGGACCTACATCTCGCTCGGTTATTTCAAGCAGAAGCTGAAGGCGGGCGAGGTCGGCTCCTCGACCATGCCGCACAAGGTCAACCCCATCGATTTCGAGAACTCGGAGGGCAACTTGGGTCTGAGCAACGCCCTGTTGCGCCACCTCGCCGACAAGTTGCCTATCTCGCGCATGCAGCGCGACCTGACTGACTCTACCGTGCTCCGGAACATGGGCGCTGCCCTAGGTTATGCCCTCATCGGCTACGAGAGCTGCCTGCGCGGCCTAGATAAGCTCGAGGCTAATCCCGCGCAGCTTGCGGCCGATCTCGACGCCAACTGGGAGGTCCTGGCCGAACCCATCCAGACCGTGATGCGCCGCTACGGCGTGGAGAACCCCTACGAACAGCTCAAGGAACTCACCCGCGGCAAGGCCGGCATCACCCGTGAGACCCTGGCCAGCTTCATCGCGCAACTGGCCATCCCCGAGGCGGCCAAGGCGCGCCTGCTGGCCATGACGCCGGCGACCTACACGGGCAAGGCGTCGGAGCTTGCGCGGCGGATCGGTCGCGCGAGCCCTGACGCCTTAAGCCACGACTTGAAACACCCGGCACCAGCCCCATTCTGAACTAAGCTATTTACTCACAGAAGGTCAACATGGGACAGCATTCTTTCGACGTCGGACACGAGAATTTTCAGCAGGTGGTCATGGAAGGCTCCAAGAAGGTCCCCGTCGTGGTGGACTTCTGGGCCGAGTGGTGCGGCCCCTGCCGCATGCTCAAACCCGTCCTGGAGAAGCTGGCCGACGAGTACGGCGGCAAGTTCATCCTGGCCAAGGTCAACGTCGATCAGAACCAGGCGCTCGCGGCCCAGTTCGGGGTGCGCGGCATCCCCAGCGTGAAGGCGGTGGTCAACGGCCGGGTCGTGGACGAATTCTCCGGCGCCATCCCCGAGTCAGCGGTGCGAGAGTTTCTCGACCGCATCATCCCCTCGCCGGCGGAAGAGCTGCGCCAAAAGGCGGCCGAGCTTAAGGCCGCCGGCGACACGGCCGGCGCCCTCCAGGTCCTGGCCGAGGCCTCGAAGCTGGACACGGCCAACGAGGACGTGCGCCTGGATACGGCCGACATCCTGCTCGACCTCGGTCAGACCGACGACGCCGCACGCCTGCTGGACAGCCTGTCGCCGACAACGCGCATTGAGGCGCGCGCCCAGCAGCTGCTGGCTCGGCTCACATTCTCCCGCGCCTTTAAGTCGGGGCAAGACGAGCAATCCCTGCGCGCCAAGATCGCGGCGACGCCGGGCGACATGGCCACCCGCCTGGAACTGGCCAACCTGCTCATCGCCTCCGGCAGGCACGCCGAGGGCATGGACGAACTGCTCGAGATGATCCGGCTGGATCGA
>DAITOH010000232.1:0-2131 GCA_036834225.1 Thiobacillaceae bacterium
AACATGGCGGCAGCGGCGAGGGTGACAGCAGCTTTCATTTCCTTCTCCTAGACAGGTGATTGTTAGATCGCGGTGGGCATGATAGTGGACAGCCTAGTCGCTGAGAATAGTCCGCACATCGTCAAATCGGACTATTTCTGGTAGGCAATTAACGCCAGTACAGACAGGCGCTGACGTACGTTCGTACCGGTTTGTCCAGAATATCCGGCAGTCCGGTGACATCGGCGGGGATGGCAAGACACAGGGCGGCATCGCGGCAGACCGGCTGCAGGCGTCGCTGCCAGTCCGTGAGTTTGGCCTTGGGCCCGCGCAGCACGACGATGGGGGGTCCAGGTAATCGCCCAGTGCGGTCAGCAGGCTCGCGCAGGCTGCTTAATGTCGTGACAGCTCCGCATGGTTGCGTGTGAGCGTCCGCTTGGCCGCGCGCAGATAGCGGGCCTCCCCCAGCAGGACCGTTGTCGTAGAGCATCTTCTCGAAATGCAGGATGGCCCAGCGCTCATCCACCGAATAGCGGTAGAAGCCGCCGCCGAGCTGGTCCATCAGACCGCGTTCGGCCATGTGTCGCAAAGTTGTGAGCACCTGCTCACTTGCCTTAGCGTCGCCCGAGTGCAGCAGAAAGGCGAGATCGGCTGGGCGCGAAAACTTCGGGGCGCGATCGTAGCCGCTGTGTACCGGGTCGTAGCCCTATTTGATGTCTGCGATAGCGGCCTGGATGGGGGCCGCGTTCAAGTCGGCAGCCGGCGGCGCAAGCGCTTCATCCGCCGCCAGGGCATCAAGCAGGGCGGCATTCTGGGCCTCGATCTCGGCGCGCCGCTGCCGCTAAAGCGCAAGCTATGTGTTTAAGCAGATCGACGAAGCCGGGCAGGCTGAAGCGGGCAGTCTTGGGAAAATAGGTACCGGCGAGGAAAGGGACCTGGTCCGGGGAAAGGAACACGGTTAGCGGCTAGCCGCCGCGGCCGGCGGGCAGCTGATGAGCGGTCTGATAGATTTTGTCCAGATCGGGCTGCTCCTCGCGGTCGACCTTGATATTGACGAAGAGCCGGTCTATCACCTCCGCTACCTCTCCATCCTAGAGAGACTCGTAGGCCATGACGTGACACCAGTGGCAGGGCGAATCGCCGATGGAGAGCAGATGGACTTGTCTTCCGCGCGTGCCGATGTCAGGCCTCATCGCCCCAGGGATACCAGTCCACCGGAGGTCGGTGTGCTACAGCAGATAGAGGCTAATCTTCCGGGCAAGGCGGCTTAGCATGGCATACTCCGCTTGGTTGGCCCCAGTTTAGTTGGCGGGTATTTGTCGACAAATCTACTCAAGTAAAGCCGCCCTGCCCGCCAGCCAAGCGGGGTAGACATGGCGGGTGCCTGCTGCCGATGTACCCGCTCCTGGCGCGGTCCGGCGGCCGGATCCCGCCGAAAACCGACCCCGACCGGGACCTTCGGGGCGCGGCGGGATACGCTGCAAGCCATCATGGAAAGCACGTGCAATCGAGCATCACACGCTACATCCTAAGCAGCCTGTTTGTCCTGATCCTGCTAATCGTGGCCTAAACCTGGCTCCCCTGACCTATTCCGAGGGCGAACGCGCCGGTTATGTGCAGAAGTTCTCCAGGAAGGGCTGGCTGTGCAAGACCTGGGAAGGGGGAGATCGCCATGGTGACCATGCCAGGGGCGACCCCGGAGAAGTTCGAGTTTAGCGTGCGCGACGATGCCGTGGCCGTGGCGATCAACCGCCTGGCTAGGCGGCAGGTGGTGCTGCACTATCAACAGCATAAGTTCGTGCCCACCTCCTGTTTCGCGAAGATCGAACACTACGCAGTCGGCGTGCGCAAGGTGGGGGGTCTGCCGACCCCGCCATGCCGCAGGGACAATTGCAGCCACCGCGCTGACCACCTGGGCGATCAATCGGCCTTGTTCATAAGGCTGCCCGGCAGCAATTCCGAACGACTATAGCGGGCCCATCGCAGCCGCCTCATCAACCATGCCCTAGGAAGCTTGGCTTACCCTTGCCGTCGTCGCCCTGTGCGTGGGGCTGCTGGCGAGCAACCGCTATCCGCCGGACGTTGTGCTGCTGGGCCGGTGTTTGCTGCCGGATCGCTAACCGGCCTTAAGTTTGTTGGAGGACGCGCGCGA
>DAITOH010000233.1:0-1819 GCA_036834225.1 Thiobacillaceae bacterium
GGTCGCACAGGGCCTTGAGCAGGATGGCCGAATAGTCGTCGTGCGCGGCCTCGAAGGCCTCGACCCGCTCCGCCTCGCCGATGCCGGCGGTGACCACGAAGGCGCCGATGTAGTCCTTCACCCCGGTCGCCTTGGGGGCGATGAAGTCGGCCAGGCACCAGTTGGGCTGGCCCTGGGGCTTGGCCATCTGCTGGCGCAGGTTGTGCCAGGTCATCAGCACCCGGTCGCGGGCCTCGTCGGCGTAGATCTCGATGTCGTCATCGCCCACCGTGTTGGCGGGGAACAGGCCGACCACGGCGCGCGCCTCGACCCACTTCTCCGCGATGATGCGCCGGAGCATGGCCTGGGCGTCGGCGAAGAGCCGCCTGGCCTCCTCGCCCACCACCGCGTCGTCGAGGATCTTCGGGTAACGCCCGGCGAGCTCCCAGGCCTGGAAGAAGGGGGTCCAGTCGATGTAGCGGGCGATCTGCGCGAGGTCGTCGTCGCGCATGACCTGGATGCCCAGGGCACGGGGGACGGGGGGGACATAGGCCGTCCAGTCCGTGCGGTATTTGTTAACGCGCGCCTCGACGAGGCTCACCCGTTTGCCTTCGCTCTTCTGCGCCAGATGCCGCTCGCGCGTGGCAGCATAGTCGGCCTTCACCTTGGCCACGTAGTCCGCGCGCTGCTCGGGCGAGAGCAGGCTGGCGCAGACCCCCACCGCGCGCGAGGCGTCCTTCACATAGACCACCGGGCCAGCGTAGTTGGGGTCGATCTTGACCGCGGTGTGGGCCAGGCTGGTGGCGGCGCCGCCGATCAGCAGCGGCTGGGTGTAGCCCTGGCGGCTCATCTCCTTGGCGATGTGCGCCATCTCCTCCAGCGACGGCGTGATGAGCCCCGACAGGCCGATGATGTCGGCACCGACCTCGCGCGCGGTGTCGAGGATCTTCTGTGCCGGCACCATGACGCCCAGGTCCACGATCTCGTAGTTGTTGCAGCCCAGGACCACGCCGACGATGTTCTTGCCGATGTCGTGCACGTCGCCCTTGACCGTGGCGAGCACGATCCGACCCTTGGCCTGGACCGCCGCGCCGGCTTCCGCGTCCCGTGCCTTCTCCGCCTCGATGAAGGGCACCAGGTAGGCCACGGCCTGCTTCATGACACGGGCCGATTTCACCACCTGGGGTAGGAACATCTTGCCGGCGCCGAACAGGTCGCCCACCACGTTCATGCCATCCATCAGCGGACCCTCGATGACCCTGATGGGATGGCCCAGCTTGACACGCGCCTCCTCGGTGTCCTCGGTGATGTACTGGGTGATGCCCTTGACCAGGGCATGCGCGAGCCGCGCCTCGACCGGCTCGTTGCGCCAGGCGAGGTCCTCCGCCGCCTCCCTGGCCCCACCCTTGACCGTCTCGGCGAATTCGACCAGGCGCTCGGTGGCGTCGGGCCGCCGGTTGAGCAGCACGTCTTCGACGCGTTCCCTGAGTTCGTCCGGGATCTCCTCGTACACCCCCAGCTGTCCGGCGTTGACGATGCCCATGTCCATCCCGGCCTGGACGGCGTGATAGAGAAAGGCGGTGTGGATGGCCTCGCGCACCGGCTCGTTGCCGCGGAACGAGAAAGACACGTTGGACACGCCGCCGGAGACGTGGGCGTGCGTCAGGTTCTGGCGGATCCAGCGCGTGGCCTCGATGAAGTCCACGGCGTAGTTGGCATGCTCCTCGATGCCGGTGGCCACGGCGAAGATGTTGGGATCGAAGATGATGTCCTCGGCCGGGAAACCGACTTCCTCGGTGAGGATGCGGTAGGCCCGGGCGCAGATGTCGATCTTGCGCTG
>DAITOH010000233.1:1829-2104 GCA_036834225.1 Thiobacillaceae bacterium
TTGAACTCCGCCTCGCCCTCCTTGAGCGAGATGGAGTTGATGACGGGCTTGCCCTGCACGCACTTCAGACCTGCCTCGAGGATGGACCACTTGGACGAGTCGATCATGATCGGCACGCGGGCGATGTCGGGCTCGCTGGCGACCAGGTTCAGGAAGCGGGCCATGGCCGCCTCGCCGTCGAGCATGGCCTCGTCCATGTTGACGTCGATCAACTGGGCGCCAGCCTCGACCTGCTGGCGGGCGACTTCGAGCGCCTCGTCGTAGCGGCCCTCGAG
>DAITOH010000234.1:0-2090 GCA_036834225.1 Thiobacillaceae bacterium
TTAGCAGACGCATGCCGTGCTGAACGGCCTGGCTGGCCAGCCAGAGGTCCTGGATGCGATGGCGCGGCTGCCTGCCCGAGGCACGGATGGCACCGGCTAGGCGCCCGAAAACCTCGCCGGTGCGTTCGTCGATACGCAAGACGGGCTTAGTCTTCAATCGATCCAGCGCCGCAAGTCGCTTCTGCCTGATACCGGCATCGCCGGCCAGCTCGGCACCGTAGCGCAACTCGGCGATAGTGACCGGAGAGAGGTAGACCGGTGCATCGCCGGTATGGGCGGCGACATCCGCCGGTGCAAGACGTCCGCACTCCACGTCGATCCAGATGCAGGTGTCGATCAGGAAGCCCATGGGTCGCGCAGTTCTTCCACCGGATCGTCCTCGCCCCGACGGCTGTCCTCGATCCAGCCCGCCGCCGCCTCTTCGGGCAGGGTCCGGTAAAGATCGGCCATCGCCTCCAGGGCCGTCATGCGCCGTCCGCCCGGGAGGATGCGGGCGATGGGCTGGTTGTTGCGCGTGACCACCACCTCCTCGCCGGTGAATTCCATGCGGTCGAGTACCTGCCGCAGATTGCGGGCCAATTCGGTTGCCGTGATTTGGGTCATGGGAAATCAGAGATTACGTAGTCAATCATATCTTATGTATTTTTCGTGCCGAGCACCAAGACTCGCCCGCCAGTCTCAATCCCCATAGCCCTGCGGATTCATGCGCTGCCAGCGCCAGGTGTCGGCGCACATCGCCTCGACGCCGCGGGTGGCGCGCCAGCCGAAAAGCCGTGCTGCCAGGCTCGGGTCGGCATAGCAGCAGGCCACGTCCCCCGCACGGCGGGGGGCGATGCGGTAGGGGATGTCGCGACCGCAAGCGGCGCTGAACGCTTTGACCATGTCCAGCACGCTGTAGCCCTTGCCGGTGCCCAGGTTCACTGTCACCACGCCCTCGTGTGCGTCGAGGTAGCGCAGGGCCGCCACGTGGCCCAGGGCCAGGTCGACGACATGGATGTAATCGCGCACGCCGGTGCCGTCCGGGGTGGGATAGTCGTTGCCGAAGACGTATAGATGCGGCCGCCTGCCCACCGCCACCTGGGCGATGTAGGGCATCAGATTGTTCGGCGTGCCGTTCGGGTCCTCGCCGATCAGCCCGCTCTCGTGCGCCCCCACCGGGTTGAAATAGCGCAGCAGGGCGATGCGCCACGCCGGGTCGGAGGCGTGCAGATCGCGCAGGATCTCCTCGATCATGAACTTGCTGCGGCCGTAGGGGTTGGTGGTGGCGCCCACGGGGAAATCCTCGCGGATCGGCACCGCGTGCGGGTCGCCATAGACCGTGGCTGATGAGCTAAAGACGATGCGCTTTACCCCTGCCTCGGCCATGGCCTGGCACAGCATCACCGTTCCTGCCACGTTGTTGTCGTAATAGCGCAGCGGCTGCGCGACCGATTCCCCCACCGCCTTAAGACCGGCGAAATGCACCACGGCATTCACCGCATGGCGGGCGAGGATCTCCAACAGGGCCGCCTTGTCGCGTATGTCGGCGCGGTAGAACGTGAGCGCCTTGCCCGTGATGCGCTTAACCCGGCGCAGGGCCTCCTCCTTGCTGTTCGAGAGGTTGTCCACCACAACCAGCTCCATGCCGGCCTTGAGCATCTCCACGCAGGTGTGGGAGCCGATGTAACCGGCGCCGCCGGTGACCAATACCTTCATGTGTTGTCCTGAATGTCGTCGATGCGTGAGCGAAGTGCGCAGTGTATGCGCGGCCTGTTATACCCGGATTGTCGCACGCCGCCCATGTCTCGCCGCGCTTATCATTCGCACCGGGAACGATGCACCCCGATGGCCATCGTCTACCGGTCGAATCGAGCTTTCCCGCCGCGCGGGAAGACCGTCACGGCGGCTGCGCAGGCCGGCGTCAGGCCGACAGCCGGATAACCTCGAGGAGACCACCATGCGCCTGTCCACGACCCTCTTGCTCCCCCTGTTTCTCGTAAGCCTCTCGGCCCAGGCCGAGCCGCCCGCCCGGCTTGCCCAGGCGTTCCTGCCGTTTCCATGGACCATGCCCTATGGCTGGCCCCAGGCTGCGCCGACGCTGGCCCTGCCCC
>DAITOH010000235.1:0-2070 GCA_036834225.1 Thiobacillaceae bacterium
CTGGTGCGACGCCGACTAGGCGTTATCGCCCGACGAACTGGCTGCCCTGATGGACGAATTGCACGGCATCGCCAGGGTGCTTAGGGAAGGTCTGCACGACCGTCGCGAGCGGGCGGAGCGCAAGGCGCACGGAGCGCAGCGACCGAGACATAACAATGAGTTAGGCGAGGGAGCGAGCACCGCGCAACGCAGCGATCCGTTCGCGCAGCAGGTTGTGCAGACCTTCCTTAGGCGCGGTCTGTGATGAACGCCGCCCAGCGCCTACTCATCGGCTTAATCCGCTTCTACCAGTACGTGCTCTCGCCCTGGCTAGGCAGCCAGTGCCGCTTTATCCCCACCTGCTCGGAATATGCGCGCCAGGCGGTGCTGATGCACGGCGCGCTTAAGGGGACCTGGCTTGCCTTCCGGCGTGTCACCCGCTGCCACCCCTGGCATCCGGGCGGACATGACCCGGTGCCGCCGAAATCCTGAAAACTGCATTGGATCGCCTTGCCTCCCCACCCTTGCCTCCCGACAAGGTGGCTTATCGTGAAAGTCGCGCAGCCGGCTCACGACGATTCCCTCGCCCTCGGGGGGAGGGGCTGGGGGTGAGGGACCGTTCATGGCCGCCAACGACGTCTTTCATAGTCAGGGGTGGCCGAGCGGCCATGAACGGTTGGATGCGCACATGGCCGGGCTCGTGTCGGTCTTTTGCAGGGCAGTAATGCAATGATAATCTGAAAGGATGCAACACGGTTGCAGTTATGCCCCCTGAGGCCTATCACCTGATCCTCTCCCGCGGTCGTGCCACCCCGGCCCGCGTGCGCGTATTGGATGCGTTGCTGCGCTCACCCAACGCCCTGACCCACGCCGAGCTAGAGTCCCGGCTGGCAGAAACCGGATCACTTGATCGCGTCACCCTTTATCGCGTGCTCGAGTGGCTCGTGGTCAAGGGCCTGGCCCACAGGATTGCCGGTGAAGATCGAGTCTGGCGCTTCAGCGCGGTCACGGCCGACGCGCATGGGCAGGCTTGGGCGCACGAGCATGCCCATTTCCTGTGCACCGACTGCGGCAAGTTCTATTGCTTGAACGAACTGCACCCGGTCTACGCCATCAGCCTCCCGCCCGGCTTCCGCTGCGAGCAGGCCGAACTGACCTTGCGCGGCCTGTGCCCGCAGTGTAGTTAGCAAGTCGTCATCGATGCGAAATAAACGCGACTGTGAAATGCAACTGTGTTGCATTTGTGGATGCCCGTGATTAGAGTGCACGGGTATCGCCCGCTGTATCCCGATCTGCTATGACCCTGTTGATGATCTTGCTGGCCACGCTCGTGGGCGGTGTGCTGTCCGTGTTGCTGATCGCCAGCCTGTCCTTGACCTGGTTGCTGCGTTTCGCCGACCGGATTATGGCCTATCCCGTGGGGGTTTTACTGACGCTCGCCTTCACCGAGCTGCTGCCGGAGGCGATGGAAATGGGCCTGGAGCCTGACCTGGCGGGCCAGTGGATCCTGGTGGGCGTAGTCGTTTTCTTCTTGCTCGAGAAGGCCGCCCTCTGGCGCCATGCACATGGTCACGAAGGTCACCCGCACCGGCCGCAGGTACCTATGATCGTGCTGGGGGATGGCCTGCACAACTTCGTGGACGGCGTGCTCATCGCCGCGGCCTTCCTGGTCGATCCGGTCCTGGGCTGGACGACCGCCATTGCCGTCTTTGCCCATGAGTTGCCCCAGGAGATCGGCGACTTCATGGTGCTGTTGGACGCTGGGGTTTCCAAGGCCCGGGCCTTGGCCCTCAACGCCCTGTCCGGCGGCGCCATGGTGCTGGGTGGGCTCGTGGGTTACTTCGCCCTGGATGGAGTACAGTCTGCGGTGCCCTACGTGCTGGTAGTGGCGGCCGCCAGCTTCATCTACATCGCCGTGGCGGATCTGGTGCCGGGACTGCATCGCCACTGCAGATTGAGGGACGCCACCTCGCAGTTGGCCCTTATGGGCCTGGGAGTAGCCAGCGTGCATTTCGCAGGACGATTCGTCCATCACGCTCATTGACCGCGCATGCCCCCTCTCACGAACTTGCCCGGCAGCATGCCCCTAAC
>DAITOH010000236.1:0-2038 GCA_036834225.1 Thiobacillaceae bacterium
CACCCAAGCCTAAGACATGCGTGAGGAGCACACCTTGGCGTCAACACTGCCTTGCCTGACTGTGGGGCGCTATCGTGCCCGCTTCCGCGCCAAGGCGCCCGTGCGCCTTAGCGCCTTTCCGGGCTCCGCCTGGCGTGGTGCACTGGGCCATGCCCTCAAGCGGGCGGTGTGCATGACCCGTCTTCCGCAATGCCGAAAATGCCCGCTCTACCACTCCTGCGCCTACCCCTATTTCTACGACACACCCCCGCCACCGGGCACCGCCAAGATGCGCCGCTACGAGACGGCACCGCACCCCTTCATCCTGGAGCCCGGCGAAGGCGGGGGGGAAGACTACACGCTGGGCTTTACCCTGGTCGGGCTGGCCAATCGTCACCTGGCCCTGTTCATCCATGCCCTCGCCAAGGCGGCCGAGGGCCCCAAAGGCGTGGCCGGCAACCAGCTCATCATGATCGCCGTGGAGCAGGAGGTAGCCCCAGGCAGCGACGATTGGCGGCTCATACACCGCCCGGGAGCATCACTTGAGCCCCTGCCGCCCGTTTGGCACAAAGCCCCAGATGCGCCGCCCGCCTGTCGCCTTAAGCTTCTCACCCCCCTGCGCGTAAAGCGCGAAGGCCGTCACGTGGGGCCGGACGAATTCCGCTTCGCCGACCTGTTCGGCAACCTGCTGCGGCGGGTGTCCATGCTTACCGCCTTCCATACCGACACCCCCCTGGAGACCGACTTCCGCGCCTTGATGGAACTGGCGCGGGCAATCGAGGCCCCCTGCGAACTAAACTGGCAGGACAAGACCCGCTATTCCAACCGCCAGAAGACCTTTATGAAGATGGGCGGTGTCCTCGGCCGAATCGATCTCGCGGGCATCGATCTTACGCCCTTCTGGCCCTACCTGTGGCTGGGCCAGTGGATCCATGCGGGCAGCGGCGCCACCATGGGGCTGGGCCAATACCGCATCGAGCTCGCAAGCTTGCAGGCTCATCCGGCAAGCCACGTGTGATTCATCATGGCCGTCATAAAGGAGCCGACGCCATGACACCCGAACCCTCCCACGCCTACCCCCGCCGCATCCTGCTTGCGGTGACAGGACTGTCGCCCCAAGTGGTGACCGAGACCCTCTATGCCTTGCTGCAACGCGACCCGTCGTGCCTTCCCACCGAGGTGCATCTCATCACCACCCGCGAAGGAAGCGAGCGCGCCCGGCTGGCGCTGTTGTCCGAAGATCCCGGCTGGTTCCGCCGCTTTCTGCGCGACTTCGCCCTCACCGAGTGCATCCGCTTCGATGCGGACCACATCCACGTCCTGACCGACGCCAACGGCGAGCCCTTGAGCGACATCCGTTCGCCGCAGGACAACGAGCGTGCGGCCGACCTCATCACCGAATGGGTGCGTCAATTTACCGCCGACGATCATGCCGCTCTCCACGTCTCCATCGCCGGCGGACGCAAGACCATGGGCTATTACCTCGGCTATGCCCTGTCGCTCTATGGCCGCCCCCAGGATCGGCTCTCGCATGTGCTGGTCTCGGAGCCGTTCGAGTCGAGCTGGGAGTTCTTCTATCCCACCCCTTATGAGCGCATCATCCAGGTCAAGGGCGACAAATTGGCCAACTGCCAGGATGCGCGCGTGACCTTGGCGGAGATCCCTTTCGTGCGTCTGCGCGAGGAGCTGCCCAGGCGGCTTCTTCAGGGCGAGGCCCGCTTTTCCGAGGTTGTCGCGGCTGCCGGGCGCGCCAGGGCCGAGCCCCATCTACGTCTGACCCTTCAGGACAGGCGCGTGTACCTGGATGATGAATCCGCATCCCTCGGTCCGACGGAATTTGCCTTTCTCTACTGGCTCGCACAACGCGCCAAGCGAGACGAGGCTGAGGTCGAGTGGTCGCGCCAGGAAGCCGCCGAGGAATTCCTGGATTGTGCAAGGCAGGTGCTCAATACAGCAGGGGGTGATTACGAGCGCATCGAAAATGCCCTAAGCTGGCGGCTAAAAGGGGGGAATCCCAAGGATCTGGGCGACTACTTTGAGCCGCAAAAATCGAGAATCA
>DAITOH010000237.1:0-1962 GCA_036834225.1 Thiobacillaceae bacterium
AGCACCGCCTTTTCCTCCGGCAGCGTCAGCATGGGCAGAAGTTGCTGCCTAGTCTCCTGGTAGGCCGAACCATAGCGATAGAAACGCATCATCTCCTCATCCTTGTCGAAGTCGTCGTTCATGACCACGATGGACAGCATGGAGATGGCCCGGTCGCGCAGGATGTCGCGCATCTCGTTTGCTAGCCGCATCTTCACATTGTTGACCTTGACGATGGCCTCGAGGCGATCGTTGATCTCCGCCATCTCTCTCAGACCGACGATGGTCAGGGTGGCCATCAGCATCAGGGCCAGTGAGAATCCGGCCGCCACGGTGAGAGTTAGCCGGCTGGTGGGGAGGGTGGGGCGCAATTTCATGCCAGGAGTGTAATGTCTGGGATAACCGGGGTTAAGCGCCCGGCGTTGTGTTCGCGCACGCCCGATCCCGTTCATCGGGCTACAAAAACGTGTAGTTCGGCTTAAAGCCCGACCTGCCGACTAAAGGACAATCCGGCTTAAATGAGCCAGTGAGGCACCGCGTCGGCGTGGGTCAGTCGCCCAGCTCGCGCTGCAGGTCCGCGATGCGGGACGGCCAGTGGCGATCGTCGCCGCCGTCGAAGGCGAGGACGTGTTCGGCCTCGTATGCGTCGAAGGGCTCCTGTTCTTTAAGCTGCCGCAGCAGCACCTCGACGGTGGCCTCGGAGGCATCGTCACGCGCCGCGGCACGCCGTCGGACCCGCTCGCTCAGGACAGCCTCCGACGCCTGGAGTGAGAGGATGCGCCAGGGCACCCCGGCCGCCTCTGCGACATGGATCATGGCCTGGCGATGCGGTCGGCGCAGGAAGGTGGCATCGGCGATGACGACTTGACCCTGTCGCAGCAGCAGGCCGGCGATCTCGGCCAGCCGATCGAAGGTGCGCCTGCTCGCCGCCTCGGTGTAGATGCCGCCGGGAATGCGGGCGCTGTCCTCCAGCGGCCCCAGACCGAACAGGCGCTTGCGCTCGACGTCGGAGCGCAGGCGGACCGCCCCCAGCTCCTCCAGGACCTGCTGGGAGAGATGGGTCTTGCCGGAACCGGACACGCCGTGCATGAGCAGCAGGGCAGGGCGGCGGGGGCGGCTCAACCTGTCGGCCAGGTGTAGATGGTCGAGCGCGGCAACGCCCGCCCCGGCTTCGCCTTGACTGGCGCGGATTAAGTCCACCTTGGCCCGCACCATGGCCCGATAGACCTGATAGAAGCGCAGTGCGGCCAGCCCCGCGTAGTCACCTGTGTGTTCCAGCCAGCGGTTAAGGAAGCGCCAGGCCAGATCCGTCCGGCCACGGCCTTCCAAGTCCATGCTGAGGAAGGCCACCTCGCTGGTCACATCGATGAAACGCAGGGCCGGATTGAATTCGATGCAATCGAAGATCAGGGGTCTAGTGTCCACCCAGGCGATGTTGCCCAGATGCAGGTCGCCGTGACATTCCCGCACCCAACCGCCGGCCTTCCTGGCGGCGAAGTGGTCGGCCAGCCGGGACCCCTCCGGCTCGCTCCAGGCCTCGATTCGGTTGAGCAGGTTGACGATCTTAAGCTCGGGTTTCAGGCCACGGATCTGGCGGAAGTTCTCCCGCACCGGATACATTACCGCCTCTGGGCTGCCATACGGGCTGCCGTCCGGGGCGGCTTCGATGCCGGCGTGGAAGCGCGCGACGGTGTCGGCGATAGCGTCGATCTGCGCGCCGGTCAATCGGGCCTCCCGATCCAAGGTGGCATGCGCGGGAAAGGCGCGCATGCGCACCGCCCAGTCCAGCACGGGTGCGTCACCACCGATACGCGCGGCGTCCTCCTCGCCGGTGATGGGCACGACATCGAGATAGATCTCCGGCGCCAGACGGCGGTTAAGGCGGATCTCCTCCTCGCAGCAGAAGCGCCGCAGCTCCGGCGTACTGAAGTCCAGGAATCCCAGGTTAAGCGGCTTCTTGATCTTGTAGGCCTGTTCGCCCGC
>DAITOH010000238.1:0-1957 GCA_036834225.1 Thiobacillaceae bacterium
GGCTTGAGTCCAACCTACGCCCGATCTACACCCAACCTGCGCCTGACCCGTAGATCAACGGGCAATCCAGCTTCAATCCTGGCGCGCGAAGGAGAGAAAGTTGCTGTAGCTTGCCTCCGCGACTTTGAACCACTGCAGCTCCAGCTCGCGAAATTTTTTCCATTCCGTGTAGATCTTGCTGAACATCGGGTTTCTGCCGGCCTCCTCGTCGTATAGCCGGAATGCGGCCTCGCGGGCTGCCTCCATGATGTCGGCGGGAAATGCGTGCAGTTTCACCCCCTGACTGACCAACCGCATCAAGGCTTGCGGGTTCTTGGCGTCATATTCGGCCAGCATGCGGGCATTGGCTTCGATGCACGCCGTCTCGAAGGCATGCTGGTAGGCCGCTGGCAGCGCCTTCCACTTGTCCAGATTGACGTAGAAGGACAGCTGCGCCCCCGCTTCCCACCACCCCGGATAGTAATAGTGCGGGGCGATCTTCTGGAAACCCAGCTTGGCGTCATCGTAGGGCCCGATCCATTCGGCGGCATCGATGGCCCCGCGTTCAAGGGCCGGGTAGATGTCGCTGCCCGCTAGGGTCTGGGGCACGACCCCCAGTTTGGCCATGATCTGGCCGCCGATGCCGGGGATTCGCATCTTGAGCCCCTGCAGATCGGCCAGCGATTTGATCTCCTTGCGGAACCACCCGCCCATCTGCACCCCTGTGTTGCCGCCCGGAAACTGGATGATGTTGTATCGGGCGAAAAGCTCGCGCAGAAGTTGCATGCCACCGCCGGCATACATCCAAGCATTCTGCTGCCGCGCCGTCAGGCCGAAGGGCAGGGCGGTGTCAAAGGCAAAGGCCATGTCCTTGCCCACATAGTAGTAGCTGGCGCTGTGGCCACATTCGACCGTGCCCTGCTGGACCGCGTCCAGGACCTGCAGGCTGGGAACGATCTCGCCGCCGGCATAGACCTTGAGCTGGAACCTGCCATCGGTGATCGCCTCGAGACGGGCTGCAAGGACCTCGGCAGCCCCGTAGATGGTGTCCAGGCTCTTGGGAAAACTAGACGCCAAGCGCCAGCGCAGTGAAGGCAGCTTCCCCGTTTGGGTTGATTCACTCGGCCTGCCACAGCCGGCAAGGGTCAAGGCTGAGCCTGCGGCCAGGCCGGCGCCGGCGAGAAAGGTGCGTCTGCGCATGCTGAACTCCTTCTGAATGCGGGTTGTGCGGATGGGGGATTATAGAGTCGGTCAACCTGGCTTAGCCGGCGAGGCCGGGAAAGAGCTCTAGCAATCCGCGGGCGATCATTTCGACCGAGATGGCGGCGATGACCAGACCCATCAGGCGGGTGACGATATGTATGCCCGTCGCTCCCATGCGACGGCTTAGGGGGATGGCAGCGCGGAAGATCAGCCACACGGACAGGGCGACGAGGGCGATAGGTAACAGCAGCAAGGCCTGGTGCAGGATGTGCGCTGCGCCCGAATTGTGGCTAGCGAGGATCACCTGGCTGATGGCGCCGGGGCCGGCGAGGAGGGGCACGCCCAGCGGCACCACACCCACCGACTCACGTTCCACCGCCTCTACCGCCTCCTCCTCCGTCTGGCGTATGGGTGTGCTTTTGGCCTGCATCATGGAGATCGCCAGGAGCAGCAGCAGGAGCCCCCCGCCGACCGAGAACGAGGCCAGACTAATGCCGAAGAAGTGCAGGATGGAGGTGCCCAAGAATACGGACAGTCCCAACACCACCAAGACGGTGAGGGAGGCGACCCGGGCCGCATGGACACGGCGCTGCCTAGGCCAGCCATGGGTGGCAGTGAGGAACAGAGGGATGCTGCCGATGGGGTCGACGATGGCGAACAGGCTGACGGTAATCTTGATGAGCTCACCCAGTTCGGGCATGGAGGTCGTTGTCCGGGCGTGATGGGGCCATCTCTCGAATCGTTCGCAGTATGGTCCCACGAACGACTCGGCCCC
>DAITOH010000239.1:0-1955 GCA_036834225.1 Thiobacillaceae bacterium
GGGTCTATGCAATCGTCCGGTACGCGACATTGCAGCATAGCGCTTTGATTGTCGCCTCATGCACCCTCCCCCTCATCACCTCGACTACGGCCAGGGCATCTATCTCCTCGATACTGGTTATCTGCGGCCCGGTCTAGCCGCTGTGCATCTTATCGTCGAGGCAGGCCGTGTTGCCTTGGTGGACACGGGCACCCAGCACAGCGTGCCCGTGTTGCTGCATGGTTTGCAGGCGCTGGGACTGGACCCAAAAGCGGTGGACTACATCCTGCTCACCCATGTCCATCTCGACCATGCCGGTGCAGCCGGCGCGCTCATGGCCTGTTGCCCGCATGCGAGGCTAGTGGTGCATCCGCGCGGGGCACCGCACATGGTGGACCCGACGCGGCTGGTGGCCGGCGCCAGCGCCGTCTACGGTGCGGAGACCTTCCGGGCGCTCTATGGCGAGATCCTGCCCGTGGCTGCCGAGCGTGTCATCGAAGCGGGTGACGGCTTCGAGCTCGATCTGGCCGGTCGCAGGCTCTACTTCCTCGATACGCCGGGCCATGCCAGGCATCACCTGTGCATACACGACCCGGCCAGTGCCGGTGTCTTCACGGGGGATGCTTTTGGCCTATCCTACCGTGAGCTCGACGTTGATGGCCGTCCCTTCATCTTCCCCACTACCACGCCGGTGCAGTTCGAACCCGAGGCAGCGCATGCCTCCATCGACCGCATCATGGCCCTGGGGCCCAGCGTGGCCTACCTGACCCATTTCGGCCGGGTCGCGGATCTGCCGCGCCTGGCGCTCGATATGCACACCCTGCTGGATGCCTTCGTGCGCCTGGCCGAAGCGGCCCCGGCGGATGGCGCGCGGCGTCACGCCTGGCTCGTCGCCGAGCTGGAGTCCCTTCTCATCTCCCGGCTGCGCCGGCACGGCTGCCGTCTGAGCGACGCGGCCCTGCGGGCGCTTTTGGCCCACGATGTAAAGCTCAATGCCCAGGGCCTGGGTATCTGGCTTGACAGACGGAAGCGGGTATGAAACGCAACTTCTCAAGTCACCGGCCGCAACAGGCCGCATGGGGCTTGGACAGACCACAGGGGCAGAACCCGCTCATGGCATTAGATGGGCACAGATATCGCGCAGTGGGCATTCCCCGCAGCGCGGTCTTAGCCGGCAGACGGACTTGCCCAGATGCACGATGAGGGCGTGGTATTCGTTGTAGAGGGCGGCATCGGCCGGCAGCTGCGACATGAAGCGCTGCTGGATGAGACGGTAGGACTTGCTGCCCGTAAGCAAGCCCAGGCGAGAGAAGACGCGGCGGGTGTAGGCATCGACGACGAAGACCGGCAGGCTGAGGGCGTAGAGGAGGATAGAGTCTGCCGTCTCCTCGCCGACACCGTGCACGCCCAGCAGGCGATGACGCAGCTCGGGCAGGGGGGCAAGGTCGCGCAGGCGCTCCGGGGCCGCGGACACCCCATGATCGTCCAGAAAGGCGCACAAGGCCTTAAGCCGTCTGGCCTTGACATTGAAGTAGCCGGCGGGGCGGATCAGTTCGGCTAGCGCCTGGTCGGTCATGGCGAGGATGTTGCGGCAACCTAAGCACCTGGCCGCCTTCAGGTTGGCGATGGCCCGCTCGACGTTGGCCCAGGCGGTGTTCTGGGTCAGCACGGCGCCCACCATGACCTCGAAGGCCGTCTCGCCGGGCCACCAGTGCTGCGGACCATAGGCGGCCAGCAAGCGGTGGTAGGGCGCAAGCCAGTCATCTGGGCGTGTTTTCATTCCGGCGGTCTTCTGCTGGCGAGGAAGGGGGCCAGGGCCTGACCCGTGTGCGAGTCCGCACAGGCGGCGAGCGCCTCCGGTGTGCTGGCCGCCAACAGTCTACCACCGCAACCGCCGCCTTCCGGACCCAGGTCGATGATCTAGTCCAAGCGGCGATCACGTCCAGTTTGTGCTCGATGACGATGAGCAAGTGCCC
>DAITOH010000240.1:0-1936 GCA_036834225.1 Thiobacillaceae bacterium
TTGATCGCCCTGGGGTTGATCCTGGTCGAGCGTTAAACCTTGATTCCTCGGTTGACCGCTTTGTTGCCTTCGTAAAACCGCATGATTGCTCGACGACGTGCCTTCGACCACGCTTACCCTTTGGGTGAGCCCGCTACACGCCCGCTTTCGCGGCTGTGCGGGCGCCTGGCTTTGTCGCTCCTCCTTGCAGGGAGCGACCCTGCGGCGTCGTCGCTTCGCGCCAGTCACCCGCACAGCCGCGCCTTCGGACGTGTTCAACCGAGGAATCAAGGTTAAAGCATGCAAGCTAAAGCTGGCCCGGTCGTGACCCTGCCGCCCGACCTCTACCGCGGCCATGGCATGGCCCTGCTCACTCAGCATGGCATGGGGCAGGTGATCGCGCCGGCTCTGGAGCCGGGGCTGGGCTGCCGGGTGGAGGTGGTCGGCGGCTTCGACACCGACCGGCTGGGCACCTTCACGCGCGAGATCCCGCGCCTTAGCACGCAGCTTAAGGCCGCCCGGCGCAAGGCCGGCATCGGCATGGAGCTCTCCGGTCTGTCCCTGGGCCTGGCCAGCGAGGGGGCCTTCGGACCCGACCCCATGGCCGGGGTCCTGCCCTGGAATGTGGAGATCGTGGTCTTCCTGGATGCAACCCTGGGCCTGGAGGTGGTGGGCCGCGCGGAGGGTCCGGCGCGGCATCTGCACCGCCTGGTCACGGACTGGCCGGAGGTGGAGTCCTTCGCGCGCCAGGCCGGCTTTCCCGAACACCGGCTGGTGGTGCGGCCTAAAGGGGGCGGACGATCCCCGTCTGCGCAAGGGCCTCGGCGACTGGGCCGCCCTGGAGGCGGCCTGGCTCTGGGCCCGCGGTGAGGCCGCCAGCGGCGCGGTGTTCCTAGAGAACGACCTGCGCGCGCATGCCAATCCGACGCGCATGGCCCTGATCGCCCGTGCCGCCGAGGATCTGGCCGAACGGCTGGCCTCTCGTTGCCCGGCCTGCGGCGCGCCGGGCTATGCCGTGCGCGAGCGCATCCCGGGCCTGCCCTGCGCCGACTGCGGCGCCCCGACGCGCGAGCCGCGCGCCGAGGTCTGGGGCTGTCTCCTCTGCGCCTGGCGCGAGGAGCTGCGCCTTAACAGGGAGCCGGCCGATCCGGGGCGCTGCGATTGGTGCAACCCGTGAGCGCGCCACCAGCCGCACGTCTCCAGCGTGAGGCCCTCTTCTTAAGCCTCGCGGCTGCCGCCGCGGTCGCCTTGGTGCTGCCGCCCATTGCGCAATGGCCGGAATACCACGACTTCGCCGACCGTCGTGAGTGGCTGGGGATACCCAATTTCGCCGATGTCCTCTCCAACCTGCCCTTCACCCTGATCGGCCTGGCCGGGCTGGCGTGGCTTGCACGCCGGGGAGATGCGTCCTTCGTCGATCGCCGCGAGCGCTGGCCGTGGCGGGTCTTCTTTACGGGCCTGACCCTGCTCGGGCCGGCCTCGGCCTGGTACCACCTTGAGCCAGACAATAGGGGACTGATGGTGGATCGCCTCGCCATGGCGGTCACCTTCATCGGCTGGCTGGCCGTGCATCTGGCCGAGCGCATCGATCCGCGCCTTGCCCAACGGCTGCTGACAGTGCTGCTTGCGCTCGGGCTAGGCAGCGTGCTCTACTGGTATGCCAGTGAACTGGCCGGCCGTGGTGATCTGCGCGCATGGGGCTATGTGCAATTCTGGCCGGTGCTGCTGGTGGGCTGGCTGTGCTGGCGCGCGCCGGCACGCTACACTGGATCGGGCGTCATTGCCGTCGTCTACGCCTGCTACGCCCTGGCCCTGCTGGTGGAGTGGCTCGACCACCCGATCTTCGCGACGACCGGCTGGGTCTCCGGGCATACGCTCAAGCACCTCATCGCCGCCTTGGGCGCGGCCTGGGCCTTGCGCTGGCTGATGAAGCGGCGGCCATTGGTGCGGGGGTGAG
>DAITOH010000241.1:0-1928 GCA_036834225.1 Thiobacillaceae bacterium
CCGCATCACGGCCCGCGGGGTGGGTGCCAAACCCGGTACCGTGGTGATGCTGCAGAGCACCTATGTGCGTTGATCTTTCTAGCCCTGTCGATGCTGCGGTGCGCATCAGTCACTAACACAATCATCAGAGGAGGTCGCAGGTGAACATGCAGCCTAAGTCGATGTCAAGGCTGGCTCTAGAGCTGTTGGCGGGTGGGCTAACCCTTATGCTCTCCGGCATAGCGATGGCTCTCGACATCGCCCAGGTCCCCCTCTATCTGCCCACCCCCTTAGCACCCAACGTGGTGCTGACCTTAGACGACTCCGGCTCGATGGCTTGGGCGGCGGTGCCGGACAGCATCGCCAGATGGGGCAATGAAAATACCGAGGTAAAAAACAGTCGGCGTTGGAAATCCGCCCATTTCAACCCGCTCTATTACAACCCCAATGTCACCTACATCCCACCGGTGGATGCCAATGGCACCCCCCTTTCCACCAGCTTCACCCAAGCCTGGCGCAATGGTTTCGACCATAGCCGCGGCAGCGTGAACCTGTCCAACGGCTACCGGCCGATGGATGTCTACAAGCCGTCTAGTGACTGCAGCTCGACCAACATCAACGTCTGCCACTACGTCGAGCACCCCGCGGCAGATTTCACCAACACAACCGACCCTACGCGTGCCTACTACTATGTTTTTGACAGCAGCCTGTCCGGTTGCAACGGTACCAAAGACGACGACGACTGCTATAGGCGGGTCTGGGTGGGCGAAAACTCCGGCCCAGGCGGCACGGACGAGCGGCAGAACTTCGCCAACTGGTATTCCTTCTACCGCACCCGCAATCTCATGACGGTGACCGCAGCTGCGCTGGCCTTCCACAAGATCCCGGAGGGCAAGATCCGGCTCGCCTGGCAGGCCCTCAGCAGCTGCAACAGCTTCGGGACCAGTTGCAAGGGCTGGACCACGACGACCTACGACAATCGCATTCGAAATTATCAGGGCAGCCATCGCACGAATTTCTACAACTGGCTGTTCCGGCTGCCTGCCGACGCAAGGACCCCGCTGCGCGAGGCCCTCAAGCGGGCGGGCGAGTATTTCCGCACCTCGGGTCTGCGCAGCCCCTACGCCTTCGACCCCCAGGTGACGGCCAGTCCCGAGTACAGCTGCCGACCCAACTTCAGCATCCTCATGACCGACGGCATGTGGAATGACTCGGTCTCGGGCTTTGGCAACGCTGATGGCACCAGCAAGATTCTGCCGGATGGAAAGGCGTATTCGCCCATCGCCCCCTATAGGGACAACCACAACAACACCCTGGCCGACATCGCTTTCTACTACTGGTCCAATGATCTGCGCACAAACCTGGACAACAACATGGTGCCCTATATGCCGGATCGCACCGGCAACGCCACCCAGCAGTACTGGAACCCGAAGAACGACCCCGCGAGCTGGCAGCATATGGTCACCTTCACCGTGGGCCTGGGCCTGTCCGGCTCGCTGGGCGATGACTGGATCGGAGACACCCACGGCGGGCCGTTCTACTCGGGTTTGCTAGCTGGCAGTCGGGCCTGGCCCCAAGTGGGGCCAGACGTAGACCCCGGTAATGTCTACGACCTCTGGCATGCCGCCCTCAACAGCCGTGGCCGGTTTTTTAGCGCCGAGAGACCCGAAGATCTGGTCATGGCATTCGAGGAAACCCTCAACCGTGTCATGGAACGCCAGTCCTCGGCCTCGGCTGTGGCCACCAACTCCACGCGGCTAGCCACCGAGACGGTGATCTACCAGGCCCGCTTCAACAGTGCCGACTGGAGCGGCCAGCTGCTTGCCATCCCGCTAAACAGCGACGGCAGCATCGGTACAGTGCTGTGGGACGCCGCCGAGAAGATTCCGGCGGCTGCCTCCCGCAACATCAAGACCTGGAATGGTACCGCCGGTGCCGACTTCACCTGG
>DAITOH010000242.1:0-1919 GCA_036834225.1 Thiobacillaceae bacterium
TCGTCAACCCTGTTGAAATCTTTACATGCAAACCCTGACCGTAGCCCTGGGTGAGCGCAGCTACCCCATCCACATCGGCGCTGGCCTTTTGGATCGGGCCGAGCTCATCCTGCCGCACTTAGCCCAGCCGCGCGCGACCGTCGTCACCAACACCACCGTCGGGCCGCTTTATCTTAACCGGTTGCGCGGCGTGCTGGAGGCAGTGGGGGTCAAGGTGATTCCCATCGTCCTGCCCGACGGTGAGGCCTACAAGAACTGGGAGACCTTGAACCTCATCTTCGATGCCATGCTCAGGCACCGCGCCGAGCGCAAGACCACGCTCATCGCCCTGGGCGGCGGGGTGATCGGGGATCTCACCGGTTTCGCCGCCGCCTGCTACCAGCGCGGCGTGCCCTTCATCCAGGTGCCCACCACGCTGCTCGCGCAGGTGGACTCCTCGGTAGGTGGCAAGACCGGCATCAACCACCCGCTCGGCAAGAACATGATCGGCGCCTTCTATCAGCCCCGCCTGGTGCTGGCCGACACCGATGCCCTGAACACGCTGCCGGACCGCGAGCTCTCCGCGGGGCTGGCGGAGGTGATCAAGTATGGTCTGATCCGCGACCTGCCCTTCCTGGAGTGGCTGGAAGAGAACATGGAGCGACTGGTTGCGCGCGATACGCAAGCACTCACTTACGCCATTTACCACTCCTGCCGTAACAAGGCGGAGGTGGTGGCGGCCGACGAGCGGGAGAGTGGTCAGCGCGCGCTGCTCAACCTGGGTCACACCTTCGGCCACGCCATCGAGGCTGGCATGGGCTACGGCAACTGGCTACACGGCGAGGCCGTGGCGGCGGGCACGATGCTGGCGGCTAGGCTCTCGCAGCGTATGGGGCTAATCTCCCAGGCCGATGTGGCACGCATCTCCGAGCTCTTCCGCCGCGCCGGACTGCCCACGCGGGCCCCGGCCCTGGGGGTGGAGGCCTATCTGGGCCATATGGGCGTGGACAAGAAGGTGGAGGGCGGCCGCATGCGCTTCGTGCTACTGCGGCGTCTCGGGGAAGCCTTCGTGACGGCGGAGGTGCCGCAGGATGCGCTGTGGGCGACGCTGACCGAGGCGGTGGCGGAACCAACAGAACAGGAGGAACAGTAGATGGATTATCGCAACTACCTGACGATCGAACCCGGTAAGCGTGGTGGCAAACCATGCATTCGGGGCATGCGCATCACGGTCTACGATGTACTGGAATATCTCGCGGCCGGTATGACCGTGGAACAGATTCTGTCTGACTTTCCGTATCTGACCGCAGAGGATATTCACGCCTGTCTGGCTTATGCGGCCGATCGTGAACGTGGCCAGCTTGCCATGGCCGCATGAAGTTGCTACTGGATCAAAACCTTTCGCCCCGGCTGGTGAAGTCGATTTCAGATGTTTTTCCGGGCTCAGCCCATGTGTCCGAATGCGCCTTGGACCGCTCCAGTGATGAGGAGGTGTGGGTATATGCCCGAAACCATGGTTTTGTCCTGGTAACAAAGGACTCTGATTTCCAGGAATTGAGCGTCATTCGCGGCACTCCGCCCATGGTTATATTGCTGCGGCTCGGGAACTGTACAACGGCGCGAATCGAACACGTTCTGCGCAGTCGCGCCCCTGAGCTCCGGGATTTGGCTGATGGTGGGAAAATCACCTGTCTCTTGCTTTATGGGCCATGATCCCCTTGTTCACTGCGTCGCCACCTTGTCCCTCATCCACGGCCGCAATCACCCGGCGTCTGGGCGAAGCCTTCGTGACGGCAGAGGTGCCGCAGGATGCGCTCTGGGCGACGCTGACCGAGGCGGTGGCTTGACCGGGGACCCTGTGCCACCCATACTGCGTAGGGAAAGTCTGCACAACCTGCTGCGCGATTGGGTCGCCGTGTTGCGCGGTGTTGGCTTTAGCT
>DAITOH010000243.1:0-1892 GCA_036834225.1 Thiobacillaceae bacterium
ACATCCGCCCGACCGAACGCGGGCGGCGCTATCTGAACGATCTGCTGCAGTTGTTCCTGGCGTGAGCGGCGCTTCAACCGACGCCTGTACACGCCACGTCTCAGCCCGCGGCCGCCCGGCGCCGCGCCATCATCTCCTAAAGCAGGCGGGATAGATCACCTCCAAGGCGAGCTTGAGCTTGCCCCCCGGCACCAGCATGGTCGTGGGTCGGGTCATGCGCGACTTAGGGATGCGCTTCAGAAGGGCGGGCCTGATCCCCAGCCGGCGGAAGACATCCTTGAAGGCATGCCGCACCGTCGATAGATCCGCCCCAGACGAGCCGGTCACGGCGATGATGGGATGCAGCTTGGACATGGCTTAGTCCTCTGTCTTCGAGACAGGGGAATCACATAGAGGGGGAACGAGGTGAGGGGAGAGAGGGATCGAACCGTGCGTGCCCGTCACCAGGCCCTGGCGGCCTGAGTTCCTGCTTGCTATCGTAGTGCCTGCACTTGACCGAGTCTCAGTCCGATATGCCGGAAGCCTGCGATCACGACTGCCCCTCCCCGCCGCCCGGCAGCTTGGGCATCCCCCAGGTCGGGCGCTTCGATCCGATCGCCTTCGAGCGGGCGGTCAACGACCTGCTCCGGGCCTGCGGGGTGTCGCCGGAGAGCGTGCATACCGGCAAGACCGCCCGGCGCGTGCGCGAGCTTTGGGAGCGGCGACTGCTGAGCGGCTACGCCATGGACCCGGCCGAGGCCCTGGGTGAGGGCTTCGAAGACAGCCGAGAGGACATGGTGGTGGTGCGCGGCATCGCCGTGCACGGCGTTTGCCCCCACCACCTGGTGCCTTTCCGCGGCGTGGCGCACGTGGCTTATGTGCCGGGCGGGCGGCTGCACGGCTTCGGCCGCATCGCGCGCCTGGTGGACGCCATCGGCCACCGCTTCACCTATCAGGAGTGGATGACGCGCGACATTGCTGAGGCGCTGGTGACCCATGGGCGCGCCCGCGGCGGGGCCTGCATCATCGAGGCTAAGCAGCTCTGCCTGCTGCTGGGTGAGGACCGGCGCGGCGACGAGCGGGTGGTGACCCAGGCCTATGCCGGCGTGTTCCGCGACGATGCCCAGCTTAGGAACGAGTTCCTGGGGGCATTGTCATTAGCTTCACTGTGATCTCCGGCCGCCGGGCCGAAGGGGTATCGACATGCAGACCTTCCGCTCACCGCCGCCCTGCCGGCGCTGGCCCAGGAGAGCTACAGCCTGGACCCCAGCCATACCATCGTGAGCTTCGAGATCCGCCATCACGGCGTGTCCCTCCAGCGCGGGCTGTTCACCCGCAGCCAGGGCAGGGCCCAGCTCGACCCCGCAGGCGGCGGGCGCATCGAGGTCACAGTCGAGGCGGCCTCGGTGTTGACGGGTGTGGACGCCCTGGATCGTGTCCTGCGCGGCCCGCAGTTCTTCAATACCGGTCTTTATCCGCGCATCCGCTTCGTCTCCGACAGCATCCGCTACGCCGACGGCAAGCCGGTGGAGGCCACCGGCCAGCTCACCCTGCTGGGGGTGACCCGCCCGGTCACCCTGGAGATCCGCGACTTCACCTGCACCACCCACTTCCTACGCCGCATCCCGCTCTGCGGCGCCGACGTGCGCACCAGCATCCGCCGTTCCGACTTCGGCATGACCTTCGGCCTGCCAAATCTGGTCGGCGACGAGGTGAAACTGGCCATCCAGGTCGAAGGATTCAGGGATTGACCTGAAACCGAATGCGCATGGCCATCACGAAATGCGTTGTAGGCCGGGCTTCAGCCCGACGCCCAACGCACGGAAAATATACCCCGTCAGGCTAAAGCCTGACCTACGGCACGACCGAGGCAGCGTTTGTCAGGATCAAGACGGATTTGGAGGGATTGGTCG
>DAITOH010000244.1:0-1891 GCA_036834225.1 Thiobacillaceae bacterium
CTAAGACTCAAACCGCCTCGTAGAGCGCCAGGTCGCCGGCCGTATCGGCCTCCAAGCGCAGGTCCGGCACGTGCGTGAAGGAGATGCGCATGGGCGCCTCCTGCATGGCGCCCCATGCGCCGCCGAAATAGACCGCATCCGGGCCGTACTTCAGCCGCAGACGGTCGAGGGCGGCGTCCAGGCCGCCCTGTTGCCCGGTTTCGGGAAACAGGGCCAGGCTGGCCTGGTCGGCGGGCAGGAGCTCCCGCAGGGTCACGCTCACCTTCATCGGCTCCCAGCGATCGCGCCGGTGGCGCGGACGCGGCCGCTCGGCCCACAGGGCGGACATCACCTTGAGCAGGTCCAGGGTGGCGCGCAGCGGGGCGAAGCGCACGCCGGCGGCCCAGCCGGGACGGTCGCGGTATTCCACGGCAAGGCTCATGCGGCCGGCGAGATAGCCCTCCGCGCGCAGACGCACGGCCGCCTTCTGGGTGAGCTTGGACAGCACCGCGTAGGCCCCTTCGTCGTATCTTAGGTGCGGCGGCAGCACATGCGAATGGCCGATGCAGCCCCGCCGCGTGGGTGGCAGGGCCGGTTCCAGGCCGCGCAGGCGTTCGTACATGCGCTCGCCTTCCACCCCACCCCAGACCCGGCGCAGGGTCTCGCGGTCGGCGCGGCACAGGGACTCCACCGTGGTGAGGCCGGCGCGACGCAGCCGCGCGCTCATAGCGCGCCCCACCCCGTGCAGGTCCTCCAGCTCGAGCCCGAACAGGATGTCGGGCAGGTCGGTCTCGCGGATGACGGTGAGGCCGTTCGGTTTCTGCATATTGGAGGCGATCTTGGCCAGGAAACGGTTGGGGGCGATGCCCACCGAGCAGGTCAAACACTCGCCGACCTCGTCGAGTAGCCGCTGTTTCACCCGCCGGGCCAGTTCCACCGCCACCGCCTCCTGCTGCCAGGAACCCGTGAGCTCGCACATCACCTCGTCGATGGACAGGATCTCGCCGATGGCAAGCACGCTGTCCACCACTTGCATGAGCCGATGGTGCATCTCGACATAGACGCGCGGCCGTGCCTGCACGAAGACGATGTCCGGGCACAGCCGGCGGGCCTCGGCGACCTGGGTGCCGGTCTTCACCCCGAAGCGCTTGGCCTCATAGCTGGCGGCGATGCAACAGGTGGTCTCCGCCAGCACGGGCAGGACGCCCACGGGGCGGCCGCGCAGTTCCGGCCGCAGCTGTTGTTCGACGGAGGCGAAATAGGAATTGAAGTCCAGCAGGAGGGCGCGCAGGGGCATGGTCGGCGGGGAGGAAAGAAAGGGGTAAAGGACGAAATCAAGAACGATCGTTCTATCAAGCCAGCATAGAACGATCGTTCTTCACGCGCAAGTCCGACCAGGCCGAACAGAATGGCTTATGGGGTCATGAACTTTTCTTGCTTATACCTGACTAAAAAGGTAGGACATTACCCCGGGGCGCTTCGGCGCCTGTTGTTGGCCCTTACAATCAGTTTTTGCTTTATAGGAGGACGTCATGGCCCTGATCGAAGGCTTTAACCCCGACGGCGTTGTCACCATCAACCGTGTGATCCTGAAACCCGAATACAGCACAGACGACCTGGAGGCGCGGGTGGCGGAGCTGTGCGAAAACGTGAAGACCTACCATTCCGATACCGGCTTTATCGGCGGTTTCGTGGCCATGAACTCCGGCCAGGTCTCGAACGAGGGCTCCACCGTCGGCCAGGCGGTGGACAGCCCGCTGAAGGACCGCGAGGCCCTGATCGTCACCTTCTGGCAGAGCTTCGAGGATCACGAGCGCTCCCACCGCTCCGAGACCTTCCAGCCCCTATTCAAGAAAGTGCTAGAGCTGTGCGAAAACGGAAACGAAGAAATCGCGTATCGCATGCTGTGGCA
>DAITOH010000245.1:0-1886 GCA_036834225.1 Thiobacillaceae bacterium
CCGCCTGATCCATCCAGCGGATGACCTCGCGGCCAAAGGCCGAGCAGGTGAGCTGGGTTGCACCCTCCATCAGGCGTGCGAGGTCATAGGTTACGGTCTTGGCGCGAATCGCGCCTTCCATCCCCCTGATTACCAGATCCGCTGCCTCGGTCCAGCCCATGTGCCGTAGCATCATCTCGCCGGACAGGATGATGGAACTCGGGTTGACACAGTCCTGCCCGGCATACTTGGGCGCGGTTCCGTGGGTGGCCTCGAACATGGCCACCGTATCGGACAGGTTTGCACCGGGCGCAATCCCTATCCCCCCCACCTGCGCCGCCAGGGCATCGGAGATATAGTCACCGTTCAGGTTTAAGGTGGCGATCACATCATACTCCGCCGGACGCAGCAGGATCTGCTGCAAGAAGGCGTCGGCGATGACGTCCTTGATCACGATCCCGTTGGGTAGCCGCATCCAGGGCCCCTCATCGATCAGGGTTGCGCCGAACTCACGCGCGGCCAGTTCATAGCCCCACTTTTTGAAGCCGCCCTCGGTGAATTTCATGATATTGCCCTTGTGCACCAGGGTCACCGACTTGCGGCCGTTGTCGATGGCATACTGAATGGCCTTGCGGATGAGGCGCTCGGAGCCTTCTACCGAGACTGGCTTGATGCCGATGGCCGAGGTCTCCGGGAAGCGGATCTTCTTGACCCCCATCTCCTTTTGCAGGAACTCGATGACCTTCCTCACCTCCGCAGTGCCGGCTTCCCATTCGACGCCGGCATAGATGTCTTCGGTGTTTTCGCGGAAGATCACCATGTCCACCTTCTCGGGTGCCTTGACCGGCGAGGGCACGCCCTGGAAATAGCGCACGGGGCGCAGGCAGACGTACAGATCCAAAAGCTGGCGCAGGGCAACGTTGAGCGAGCGAATACCGCCGGATGTCGGCGTGGTCAGGGGGCCCTTGATGGACAACACGTATTCGCGCACCGCCGCCACCGTCTCGTCCGGCAGCCAGGTGTTAGCACCATAGATCCGGGTCGCCTTCTCGCCGGCGTAGACCTCCATCCAGGCGATGCGGCGGCGACCGCCGTAGGCCTTTTGCACGGCGGCATCCAGCACGCTGCGCATCACGGGGGTGATGTCCACACCGATGCCATCCCCCTCGATGAAGGGGATAATGGGCTGGTCCGGCACGTTCAGCGAGAGGTCGGCATTGACGCTGATCTTCTCGCCGGCGGGGATCTGGATTGGGCTGTTCACGTGCGCTCCTGTCTGCGAAGAAATCATCCTTGAGCCGTCTCATCCTGTTCAACAAGCCCTATGGCGTGCTAAGTCAATTCACGCCGCATGACGGGCATCCTGGCCTGGCCGACTACATCCCCGTGCCTGGGGTCTATGCCGCCGGTCGACTGGATAGGGACAGCGAGGGTCTATTGATTCTAACCGACGACGGCAGGCTGCAGCATGAGCTCACGGACCCACGCCACAAGCAGCCCAAGACCTACTGGGTGCAGGTGGAGGGCATCCCGTCCGAGCAGGCCCTGGAGCGCTTGCGCCGTGGGGTCGATCTGGGCGATTACGTCAGCCGGCCGGCCCAGGTCGAGGTGATGCCTGAGCCCGAAAACATCTGGCCGCGCATACCGCCGATACGCCAGCGGCAACACATTCCGACGACCTGGCTGCGGATCTGTATCACCGAAGGCAAGAATCGTCAGGTCCGACGCATGACCGCCAAGGTGGGCCACCCGACCCTGCGGCTCATCCGATGGGCCGTCGGGCCCTGGAGCCTGGCCGGCCTGGCGCCTGGGCAATGGCGGGAGTCGAACCCGCGCAAAGATCGCAGCGGCGCCTAGCCCGCCAGGCGTTGCCGCCAGAGGCGGGCGCTGGCCAGGATCTCGGCCTC
>DAITOH010000246.1:0-1877 GCA_036834225.1 Thiobacillaceae bacterium
TCGCGCAGCAGGTTGTGCAGACCTTCCTTAGGTTCAATGTCCGGGCCGCACCAGGGCGGCCTCCACCTGTTCACGCACGGCCTTGCCCACCAATAGTTCCGCGAGCACCAGGGCGAAATCCATGGCCGTGCCCGGCCCGCGGGAAGTGACTATATTGCCGTCTACCACCACCGGCTCCGTAAGACAGACCGTGCCGGGCAGGCCCAGCCTATCCACCACGCCGGGGTAGCTGGTGACCCGACGACCGTTTAGCAGACCGGCCGCGGCCAGCGCCATAGGGGCCGCGCAGATGGCAGCCGTGATGCGTCCCTCGGCAGACAGGCGCTTGAGCAGGGCCAAAACGCGCGGGTCGTTCTTCAGATGCTCCGAGCCGGGCATGCCGCCGGGCAATGCGATCATGTCGAAGTCCCGTTCCATCACTTCGTCTAGGCATGCGTCCGGCTGTACGCGCAGACCCCGGCTGCCCTGCACCAGGCCAGGCGCCAGGCCGGCGGTGATCACCTCCACGCCGGCGCGGCGCAGGATATCCACGATGGTGGTCGCCTCGAGGTCCTCGAAACCTGGCGCTAGAGGAACCAGTACACTCGGCATCGTCATACCTCCTCGGTTCGTAAGTTTAGGCGTCGGCTACGCTGGCGCCCATTATGTGGTTGCTCGAAACACCCGGGTGGGACCCGGCTTGCATCCTGAGGGTCTTTAGCAAACGATATGCCTCCCGTGTGGACCGGTCGGCGCAATCACCGATGGATATGCCTTGGAAATAGTTGCCGGTGAGGAATAGCCGCCCGCCCCTGATCAGGTTGTCGACCTCCTCCATCAAGCTGACGTGACTGACCCCCAGGGCTGGCAGGCGATTTCGCACTTCACGCTGCGCGAGGATGTCATCCGGTGCGATCCCGAGTACCTCGCAAATGCGGGCGAGCTTGGCATCCCCGTCCAGCCGGTGCGGACGGAAATGGAAGGTGAAACCGCGCAATCGGGGATGTGCTAAGTAATCACGGCTTACCACCGAGTAGAAAGCGTCGTGCACGCCGATGAGACCGGCAACCGCGGGCAGTTTCACCTTCTGCGCCGCGACCACCACCGCCAGGGACTCGATCTCGGCCATGGGAATGGCGCTCAGCCGGGCGGCGAGATGCGGATGACTGTCTACGAGCAGATGTGCCACCGCATCGGGCGGGGTGGCCATGGCCAGGTAGCGGCAATATAGGCTCTGTCCGCCAGTGTCGATCTCGTAACCATCCGGCCTTTTGCGCACTGCGGTCACGGCCGTGCCGGTCCTGACCTCGAAGGGCGCCCCCTCGACCAGGGACTCAGCCAGCCCCTGCAGTCCGGTGGGCCAGGTGTATTTGCGTGGTGCCGCCTTCAAGCGCGGTTTGCGGCGGAACAGCCATTGCGCCGGATAGCCGTCTGCGGGTTGGGACAACACGGCCGCGAAGGCCGGGGAGAGCAAACGGGCATAGTTGCGCCGGCCGAACAGGGCACCGTAGTACTCGGCGAGTGTGGCACCCCCCTTCCCGCGCATGAGGCCGAAGGGCAGGCTGGTGATCAGCTCGAACCAGCCCAGTCTAGCCAGTGGCGATTGCAGGCGATCCTCGTCGATAAAGCGGTAACCCAGCTTAACACGCCGTGTGAGCCGTTTTAGACCCTGCCTTTCCTGTAGCACCTGGAGCAGGCTCTTGTAGGAGTTGTATGCCGTGTGCGCGCCGAGTTCGACCCAGAAATCGTGCTCGACCTGCCAGGTATTTAGGCAGCCCCCTAGCCGCGCTTCCCTCTCTAGGACCAGGATGGAGATCCCGTCGCCCTGGGCCGCCCGGCAGGCCAGGGTCAGTCCGCTGATGCCGCCGCCGACGATGATCAGGTCGTATTGGTCCATG
>DAITOH010000247.1:0-1859 GCA_036834225.1 Thiobacillaceae bacterium
TTGCGTGATCAGCCGGTCAGCGCGGCGCTGACGATCTGCTGCGCCTCGCGCACGATGGTCTGCAGGTGGTCCTCGCTCCTGAAGCTCTCGGCATAGAGCTTGTAGATGTCCTCCGTGCCGGAGGGGCGCGCGGCGAACCAGCCCTGTTCCGTGGTCACCTTGAGTCCGCCGATGGGGGCGTCATTGCCGGGTGCGCGGGTGAGACGGGCGGTGATGGGGTCGCCCGCCAGGGTGGCGGCCTTGACCCGCTCCGGTGTCAGGTGCCTGAAGGCGGCCTTCTGCTCCGGCGTGACCGGGGTGTCGATGCGCACATAGAATGGCGCGCCGTATTGCGCGGCGAGCGTCTGGTAATAGCGGCCGGGGTCCTGCCCGGTCACCGCCGTGATCTCCGCCGCCAGCAGGCCGAGCAGGATGCCGTCCTTGTCGGTGGTCCACACCGTGCCGTCGCGCCGCAGGAAGCTCGCGCCGGCGCTCTCCTCGCCGCCGAAACAGAAGCGCCCTTCCAGCAACCCTTGCGAGAACCACTTGAAGCCCACCGGCACCTCGACGAGGCGCCTGCCCAAGCCCTGCACCACACGATCGATCAAGGCCGAACTGACCAGGGTCTTGCCCACCGCCACCGTGTCGGGCCACTGCGGCCGGTGGGTGAGCAGGTAGTGGATGGCCACCGCCAGGTAGTGGTTGGGGTTCATGAGCCCCATGGAGGGGGTGACGATGCCGTGCCGGTCGACGTCGGCATCATTGCCCCAGGCGATGTCGAAGCGGTCCTTGAGGGCGACCAGACCGGCCATGGCATAGGGGCTGGAGCAGTCCATGCGGATCTTGCCGTCGTGGTCCAGGGTCATGAAGCCGAAGGCAGGGTCGATGCGCTTGTTCACCACCTCGATGTTCAGCCCGTAGCGTGCGGCGATGGGATGCCAGTAGGCGACCGCGGCCCCGCCCAGGGGATCGACGCCGATCCTGAGGCCCGCCTTGCGGATGGCGTCGAAGTCGATGGCGTTGCCCAGGTCCTCGACATAGGGGGCCATCAGATCGACGGCGTGGGTGTTGGGCGCGGCCAGGGCCTCCTCCCAGGGCAGGCGGCGCACCTCGCGGTTGTCCCCCTCCAGCAGGGTGTTGGCGCGCCGCTCGATCCAACCCGTGGCGTCGGTATCCGCCGGTCCGCCATGCGGCGGGTTGTATTTGATGCCGCCGTCGGCCGGTGGGTTGTGCGAGGGGGTGATGACGATGCCGTCGGCCTTGAGCTCCGGGTGGTCCCGATTCCAGGTCAGGATGGCGTGCGAGATGACGGGCGTGGGGGTATAACCGCCGTCGCGCTGCAGATGGGTCTCGACCCCGTTGGCGGCCAGCACCTCGAGGGCGGTGCGCTGGGCGGGGGCGGACAGGGCGTGGGTGTCCATGCCCAGGAAAAGGGGACCACCGATGCCCTGGCCTGCACGGTATTCACACACCGCCTGGGTGATGGCCAGGATGTGGGCCTCGTTGAAGCTGTGCCTGAGTGCGCTGCCGCGGTGGCCGCTGGTGCCGAAGGCCACGCGCTGAGCCGGATCGCCCGGATCGGGGCGGTCGTGGTAGGCCTCGAGCAGGGCCTCGACATCGATCAGGCTCTCGGTGGGGGCGGGCTGACCGGCTAGAGGGTGAGGCATGGAGATCTCCTGGGAAGTCGGCGAGGCCTAATTCTATCAACGCGACAGTCCCTGCCGCATTGGTCTGCCGGTGGGACGTCTGGGTCGCTCGCTCGCCACGTTCGGCCTATGAGCTCCCCGGCCGTGCCGGCCGGCTGCCTGGCTGGCACCAGGTGCTGCTTGCCGTTGCCGATGAGGTCCGCGCGGCCCATGCGCTGCAGCGCCTCGCGCAGC
>DAITOH010000248.1:0-1841 GCA_036834225.1 Thiobacillaceae bacterium
AATCCAACCCCGAGCTGTTCCATCGAAGGCCTTATGATCGTCCGGGATGTGACACCCCGCCCTGATCCCCATGGTGCGTAAGATCCTCTACAACGTCAGCGAAGGTCAGGAGCGCGACTGATGCCCTGCGAGGTGTTGTGCGTGGTGGGCGCGCGTCCGAACTTCATGAAGATCGCGCCCATCATGGACGCTTTCGCCACCCGCCCGATCCTGGCGAGGCTGGTGCACACGGGTCAGCATTACGATGCCTCCATGAGCGACAGTTTCTTCGAGCAGCTGGGCATCCCGCGGCCGCACGTCAATCTGGGGGTGGGCTCCGGCACGCACGCCGTGCAGACTGCGGAGATCATGCGCGCCTTCGAGCCGGTGCTGGATGCGGAGGCGCCGCGGGCGGTGCTGGTGGTGGGCGATGTCAACTCCACCATCGCCTGCGCCCTGGTGGCGGCGAAGAAGGGTGTGCCGGTGATCCACGTCGAGGCGGGGTTGAGAAGCTTTGATCGGCGCATGCCGGAGGAGATCAACCGTGTGCTCACCGACCAGATCTCCGATCTGCTGTTCACCACCGAGCGAGGCGCCCTGGTCAACCTCCAGAGGGAAGGCATCGACCCTAGGCGGGTGCACTTCGTCGGCAACGTCATGATCGACACCTTGAAGCGCAATCTTAAGCGGGCTATTCCGGTCGAACAGACCCTCGGCGAACGCCCTGCCGAGGGCTATGCCGTGCTGACCCTGCATCGGCCGTCCAATGTCGACGACCGCGACACCCTGGCCGGACTGCTTGACGCCGTGGGCCGCATCGCGCAGCGCTTGCCGGTGATCTTTCCCATCCACCCCCGCACCCGCGCCGCGGCCGAGCGGCTGGGACTCTCGGCGCGACTGGAGCGACCCGGCATCCACCTGCTGCCCCCGCTCGGCTATCTCGAGATGCTGGGGCTCACGCGCGAGGCAACAGTGGTGCTCACCGACTCCGGCGGCCTGCAGGAGGAGACCACCGCCCTCGGAGTGCCGTGCATCACCCTGCGCGAGAACACCGAACGGCCCATCACCCTGAGCGAGGGTACCAACACCCTCACCGGAACCGACCCAGACAAGATCCTGCAATGTTTCGAAGACATCCTAGCGAGCGGGGGCAAACGCGGGCGCATCCCCGAGTACTGGGACGGACGGGCCTCGGAGCGCATCGCCGAGATCCTGCGCGACTGGCTCGATGCCTGACGAAATCGCGTCGGTCGTCATGAAGGCTCGCGGCGGCCGGACTGCGGACCGTAGCCGCTGTCACGCCGGCTGCGGTTTTCGCGGCGGGCGGGAACTGGCCCGCCGATTGCATGCATGCCGGGGCAACGGATAGAGATGCGGCAGAACACGACATGACCGACGCGGGAGCCGAATTACGCAACGTGATGACCGTCGACATGGAAGACTATTTCCAGGTCGCCGCCTTCGCCGACCACATCCTGCGGCACGAATGGGAATATTGGCCCTGCCGGGTGGAGGCGAACGTGGACCGCATCTTGGGCATGTTCGACGAGCATGGTGTCAAGTCCACCTTCTTCGCCCTGGGCTGGGTGGCCGAGCGCTATCCGAAACGTCGCCCGCCGCATCGGACCGGGTGGGGTGGTACGGCAACGGCGTGGATGCGGATTATTTTTCACCCGGTCGCAGCTACGACAACCCCTATCCTGCCGGCAGCGAGGCCATCGTCTTCACCGGTGCAATGGATGACTGGCCCAATGTGGACGCGGTGGCCTGGTTCGCGCGCGAAGTCCAGCCGCGGCTGCGCGAGGCACGGCCGCAGGTCGTGTTCTACATTGTCGGCAGCCGGCCCGCGCCTAAGGTGCAGG
>DAITOH010000249.1:0-1841 GCA_036834225.1 Thiobacillaceae bacterium
TCAAGCGGTTTGCCCTCCTCGGGCTGCCGCTTAACCAGCATGCCGGCAGTGAGTCTGCTAAGCTGAGCGTGATAGGGCCTGCGCCCAGCCCCTGTCTGTATCGTCGCCGCAAGCGATCGTGCTGTCACCATGAAACCAATTCCCGGCTTTATCGCCTAAACTTTGCCGGATGATGTTCATCCGCCGACGTGTTACACACCGGCGCGGTTTGCTGGCAGGGCTAGCATCCTGGAGATAAGACCCACGACGACATGTCCATCGCTTATACCCGCACCGCCGTCGCCCTGCACTGGATCATGGCGCTGTTGATCCTGGCGACCCTGCCGCTGGGGCTCATCATGACCGAGATGCCGCTCTCGCCGCAGAAACTCCAGTACTATTCCTGGCACAAGTGGCTGGGCGTGACGGTGTTCGGCCTGGCCGTGCTGCGCCTTACCTGGCGCGCCACCCATCCCGCGCCTCCGCTGCCGGCCAGCGTGCCGGCCTGGCAGCGCCAGGCGGCCCATGCCCTGCACTGGGCCCTCTACGCCCTGATGCTGGCCATCCCGCTTGCCGGCTGGCTGATGAGTTCGGCCAAGGGCGTCCAGACCGTGTACCTGGGTGTGCTGCCCATCCCGGACCTGTTGTCGAAGGACGAGGCCCTGGGCGAGGTCCTGGCGGCGGTGCACGCCTGGCTGGCCTATGTCCTGATCGCCCTGCTTGTCGTGCATGTGGCGGCCGCCCTCAAACATCACTTCATCGACCGCGACGACGTCCTGCGCCGCATGCTGCCCCGGACCCGGTCCGGAAAGGAGACGACATGAGACGGTTCACCCTGCTGCTCTGCGCCACCCTGCTGCCTGCCGGCCAGGCGCTGGCCGCCCAGTTCGACCGCATCCTGCCCGCCCAGAGCCAGGTCAGTTTCGTCTCCAGGCAGATGGGGGTGCCGGTACAGGGTGAGTTCCGGCGTTTCAACGCCCAGATCGCCTTCGACCCCGCCCGCCCCGACACGGCCCAGGCCACCCTGGAGGTGGAGCTGGCCAGCTTCGACATGGGTTCCCGGGAGGTGTATGACGAGGTGGTGAGCCGCAACTGGTTCGACGTGCGCCAGCATCCCACCGCCCGCTTCGTCGCCACGGGGTTGCGGCACCTCGGCGGGGAGCGCTACGAGGTGCGCGGTCAGATGACCTTGAAGGGCCGCACGCGCGAGGTCGTCGCGCCCTTCACCTATCGCCTGCAGGGCCGCAACGCCGTCCTGGAGGGGGCCTTCCCCCTCAAGCGCCTGGATTACGGCATCGGCACCGGCCCCTGGGGCGACACCAGCATCGTCGCCGACGAGGTCCAGGTCCGTTTCCGTTTCGTGGCCGCCGAGGCCGCTGCGGCCGTACCTGGCAGAACCCCGGCGCCCGGAGCCCGTCCGGCCGCCAAACCCTGATGTCCTTCAACCCCTGATGAAAGGAAGACCCATGAAGACCCGCCTCACCCTCCTGGCAGGCGCCGCCGCCTTCGCCCTTTCTGCCGCCGCCCTCGCCGCGGACAGCTACAGCATCGACAGCCGGCACACCTATCCGGTGTTCGAGGTGAACCACCTCGGTTTCTCGACCCAGCGTGGCCGTTTCAACAAGACCACCGGCAAGATCACCCTCGACAGCGCCGCCAAAAAGGGCAGCGTCGAGGTGGTGATCGACACCGCCTCCATCGACATGGGCCTGGAGGACTGGGACAAGCACATGAAGAACGAGGACTTCTTCAACGTCGAAAAGCATCCCACGATGACCTTCAAGTCCGACAAGTTCATGTTCAAGAAGGGCAAGCCGTCCGAGGTGCACGGCACGCTGACGCTCTTGGGTGTGGAAAAGCCG
>DAITOH010000250.1:0-1835 GCA_036834225.1 Thiobacillaceae bacterium
GTAGGGCATTTCGACACCCCCCAGTGCAAGGAGGTCTGCCCGGTCGACTGCATCCTCCCGAATCCCGACTATGTCGAAAGTCCGGAACAGCTGATGGAGAAGTACCACCGGCTGACCGGCAAATAATCCGGAACCCAAGCCGCCTCCGCCAACCGTTTATAGTCTGATGGTCGCCCTAGCCCAAGTAAAACGTCATGAACGGTCCCCCTCCTTGAGCCCCTCACCCCGAGGGGGAGGTGAGCTGGTGAGTCGCACTCGCGACTTTCACGGTGACCATGCGCACGTCACACCGCGCTGCATAGCTGTATGGGCTGACTTAGGCCGCAATCCGCGCTAGCTCAGTGATGTCCTCATCCATGCAGCGCGCGATGTCGCCGTCGATGGCATCGAGTTCCCGGAGCTGACGCTGGATCTCCTGCCTGGCCTGGTCCAGCTCCACGATGCGGTCATTAAGGGTGTCGGCCGCCTTGTGGATGCGTTTCACACTCTCCAGCCGCCGCCGCAGCTGCATCTGGTGTTCCCGCACCTGGATCTCCATCGGTGACATGATGGACTTAAGCCAGTTCTCTGCCTCCTGGTTGATAGCGTCGAAGACCTGGACTACGCGGCTAGCCAGGGTCTCGAAGAATCGTCTGGTGAGGGTGTGCTGCTCGGTAGTCAGCAGGTTGAGCAGAGTGTTGAAGTGCCGGTTGTACGTGGCCTCCAGGCGGGTCATCTCCTTGCGGTACTTGAGCATGGAGAAAGGCGGTATAGTGATCAACTGGATGCCATGCTCCGCGTTGAGCTTAGCGTACATGGCCTCCATCATCTTGTTGATCTCCTCCACCTGGGCCGCAGCCTCGTTTAGGTGCTCGTCGACCCGGATGAAGAAATTGTTCATCGCCGTGCGGATGCCTTTGGTGAAGCGGCTGCCCTCCATGGCCTCACGCACCGTGCGCACCTCCTCCTTGAGCACGTCCTTGCCGATGTGGGAGAACAGCTTGATACTCTGCCGGGAGAACACGCTGCGCAAGGCCTGGAACTGCTGCAGGCCGCGTTCGAAGGTCTCCTTGTCCTGGGCGATCTTCTGCATGATGTGTTCCACCACATCCTGGTTTTTGCCCTGCAGGCCCTTGAGCTCCGCGAGCTGCTCCTCGATGCCGCGCTGGCGTGCTAGCAGCAGGGCACGCGTGCTAGCCAGCATGTCGCCGATCTCGGTGGCGGTCTGGTCGCGCACGATGGCCTGCTTGGAGGGGATCAGCTCCTCGGACAGGGCCTCTTCCAGGGCCACAAGCCGGCTGCGCGCCAACAGCCGCTCATCGCCGGTGATCTTGGCCAGCAGGCCTTTCTGGGCAGAGACGGGATAGACCTGCTTGGCATCGATGCCGAGCAGCTCGGCGCAGCTTTTGACCTGCGAGTCGATCTCGGCGTTGATCTCCTCCTCGGTCTTAAGCTCGTCCCACAGAGTATCGATCTTGTTTAGGGCCACGATGCAGCCGCGTGATTTGCCCCTGGGCTGAATGTGTTGCCGCCAGACCTCGATGTCGGACTTGGTCACACCCGCGTCCGCCGACAAGATGAACAGCACGACGTGGGCGCTCGGCAGCAGGTTGAAGGTGAGCTCCGGTTCCACGCCGATGGCGTTAAGCCCCGGCGTGTCGTAGACCACCAGCCCTTTTTGCAGGAGCGGATGCGGAAAGTTGATGACTGCATGACGCCAAGCCGGGATGCTGATTGTGCCGTCATCGTTGAGATTGAGATCGTCCTCGGTGCCCTCTGGTTTGAAAAGGCCATAGCGGGTGGCCTCCTCCCGGCTGACCGTCTTCACCCGGCACACCTCCTGCATGGCGCGGCTG
>DAITOH010000251.1:0-1824 GCA_036834225.1 Thiobacillaceae bacterium
GACTGGGTGTCGGAGATAAGGGTGCTGATCGCCTCGGCCATCGCCAGGATCACGGTGATCGTCGCGCGAGCGACTTACGCGCGCATCTTGCCCGCGCGCGGGGCTGGGGGCCGTTTATGGCCGTCGACTCCGAGTGCTATGGCGGCAAATGCTTGACCTTAAACGCTCAGTGCTTCTCGGCCGGCGGGATGAAGGTCATGCCGTGGCTTGTGGGTGCCTCGTCCACATAACGCGGTCGCTCGTTGCGTGACAGGCCGAGGGCCTTGGCCAGTTCGGCCTCGCGCGCCGAGATCAGGCCCAGGCACATGCGGATGTTCTCCACCGTATCGGGATTCAGGGGGCTGGGCACGCCGTCACGGGGGGCAGTCGCGCACCACCGAGGTCAAGGTCTTGCGCATGGCGCGCATGATCTGTTGTTCCTTGCTAAGTTCTGCCTTGTCGTCCATCGTGGGCTCCGGGTTGTGAGACGGTTTCACCTCATTCTCAGCCCTGCACGCACAAGGGGTCAACCCTGCGGCCAAGCGGGTCAAACCGGCCAGTAGTCGCGTCGGCACAAGCCGCGCATCTCACAATGGCCGCAGGTCTGCTCCGCGCCGTTGGCGGGCAGGGCGGCACCCTGCCGTAGGGCAGCGAGTATGGACTGCATGCGGTGCATCTCTAGCGCCGTCAGTGAGGGCAGATCGGTGTTAGGGGCCAGGGTGTCCACCTTGTCGTCATCGAGGGCCACATAGGCGGCCTCTGCCGCCTCGGTCAGCAGACCGTAAAAGGGCAGTTGCACATCTTCGCCCGGCCGCTTCAGGCCGCGTCTTAAGCTGTCCCGGGAACGGGTCTTGTAATCCAGCACCGCCTGGCCGGCCGGTCCCGCGTCGACCCGATCCAGCTGGCCATGCAGGGTGATCTCGCCGCCCCCGGGCAGGGGCAGGCTGCGGGTGATGCGCAGCTCTCCCGCCTGCCAGCGGTAACCGTGCGCTTCTCGCGCCAGTGCCCAGTCCATATAGGCCGGCAGCCGCCGCTCCCAGCGCAGTTGCCAGCCCAGGGTCAGGTAGGACCTGCGCCGATGGGGCGCGAAGATAGTGCGGCCGATTTGCACCAGGTCTTCCACCAGGGCCGTGCGCGTTACGTCGGCAAGGCGTCGGTGACGGTCATGGAAGATGCGCAGGATGGTGTGCACCAGCTCGCCATAGTCGCGCTTTTCCATCTCCTCGGGCACGGCCTCCTCCTCTGCCAGCATGAGGATGTGGCGGGCGTAGAAGCGGTAGGGACAGGCCACCAGGCTCTGCCAAGCGCTGGCGGAGATGCGCGCGGGCAGCCGCATCGGTACCGGCCAGGTCGGTGGGGGCGCAGGTGGTGTTGGCGCGGCCGGTGTGGCCGGCATCGTCTGCTTGAGGCAGACGCCCCAGGCTAAGCGATGGAACCCGTCCAACACCTCCAGCCAGGGGCTTACCGGATTGGGGTCCCCCTCCATGCTGCCCTGCCAGGTCACCAGGACGCGGGGGATGTGGGACAGGATGTCGCTCAACGCAGCACGCAGCTCGGCATGCTTATGGGCGGTTTCGGGCAGACCCAGGTCGGCCCGGATGCGGTCGTTGAATACGCCCCCAACGCTGGCCGGTGGCAGATGCGCGGCGTCGGCCCCCAGCAGGATGGCGGCATCAAAGTCGCGCAGTCGGGCGCCTGCTAGCGACACGAGGCGGATGGGACTCTCGATGCCGTCGTCGCGGAAGGTGCCCTGATCCATCTGTAGCGCGAGCCACTCCCGCCAGGCAGCGAAGGCGTATCGACCGGGATGTGCCGCCACCTGCACGCTCAATGTCTGCAGCAGCC
>DAITOH010000252.1:0-1787 GCA_036834225.1 Thiobacillaceae bacterium
TCATGCAGAACCACACGAAGACCGCAAAGGTGATGGACTGCCCGATCAGGGTCAAGTTGATGTTCATAGCCGGACCTCTTGCCGGTTGCGCGGAAATCGACTCAGGCTGCCACTGCGAAGAGGACGTACAGGCTTACACCGACGGCGATCATCGGTATAGCGTCGACCATAGCCATGACGATGAAGAACTGGGTACGCAGTATGGGAAGGAGCTCGGGCTGGCGAGCCGCGCCTTCCAGGAAGCGGCTGCCGAGGATGCCGATGCCCACCGAGGCACCCAAGGCACCCAGACCCATCATGAACGCGCCGGCAATGTAGAGCAGAGCTTGGGACATTTCCATTTGGAGTTCTCCTCAGTCAAAGGTCGGGATATGGAAGATCGGTCAATGGTGTTTATGGTGCGCCATGTCCAGATAGACGATGGTGAGCATCATGAAGATGAAGGCCTGCAGGGTGATGATCAGCACGTGGAAGACCGCCCAGGCCCATTGCAGCACGCCGCCGGTGAGGAACATGACGGCCCCGCCCGAGAACATGAGCGCGATGAGGATGAAGATCATCTCGCCGGCATAGAGGTTGCCGAACAACCGCAGGGCCAGCGAAACGGGTTTGGCGATCAGGTTGACGCCCTCCAGCAGGAGGTTGGCCGGCATGCCCCACTTGCCGAAGGGCTGGAAGGCGAGCTCACCGAAGAAGCCGCCCACCCCCTTCATCTTGACGCTGTAATACAGGATCAGGATGAACACGCCGATGGCCATGCCGAAGGTGGCGTTGGGGTCCGTGGTCGGTACCAGCTTGAAATAGGGCAGGCCGAGCGCCCCCATCAGACCGGGTATCCAGTCGATGGGCACCAGGTCCATCAGATTGAGCAGGAAGATCCAGATGAAGATGGTCAGGGCCAGCGGGGCCACCAGGGGGTTGCGGCCACTGAAGGCGCCCCTGACACTGCTGTCGATGAATTCCACCACCCACTCGACGAAGTTCTGCAGCCCGCCTGGCACACCGGTGGTGGCCCGGACGGCCGCCTTGCGGAAGAGATAGAGGAAGAGCGCGCCGAGCAGGATAGACACGCCCAGGGTGTCGAGATGAATGGCCCAGAAGCCCATGGCCTTGGCCTCGGCGGCGCTGTGGGCCAGACCCCAGGTGCCGTCCGGGTGCTGGCCGAAGGTCAGATTCTGCAGGTGGTGCTTAATATACTCCGCCGAGGTATGCGCTTCGCCCGCCATTTCCAGTGAGCCCCCAATCACTTACACATCCGTACGGACCGCCGTCGCGATCACCCAGGCCAACAGTCCGACGACAAACCCGGCCAGCATCGGCGGAGCTTCGAGCTTCCATCCTCCCAGCCCGAGCGCCAGCCAGATACCGACCACAAAGAACCGCTCTAGACTGGAGCGATGGAACGATTTCAGGTGCCGGTCGGCATCGCAGTGGTAATCGCGCTCACCCTGCCGATGCCGCCAGACCAGCAATCCCGTGTTCGCCAACGCCGCGGCACCCCCGTACAGGGCCGCCCAACCGTCGGCCGGCGTCGACCACAGACCGATACCCAAGGCCGTCAGCAGCACGACCAAGCCTTGTACGGCCACTGGGAAAAGCATCACCGAATGTTATATGAATTAGCTAGATTGATGCAATCATTAAGGCGATTGATCGTTTTGCATTTCAGGCAATGACCGCTCCGTCCCGTCAAATCGTGTCCCGACAAGGGTGTAGGCCGGTCGCAGGGGTCAGTCCCGAAGGCGGCCGAGTATGCCGTCCAGCTGGTCGAGATTAGAAAATTCTAT
>DAITOH010000253.1:0-1780 GCA_036834225.1 Thiobacillaceae bacterium
GCCGCGAATACGCCGGGGATGCTAGTGGCGGTGGCATTGCCCTTGCGTCCGGCTTGGGTGACGATGTAGCCGTGGTCGAGTTCCAGCTGACCCGCAAAGAGATCGGTGTTGGGTTTGTGGCCGATAGCGATGAAGATGCCCTGCACGGGGATCTCCTTGGTCGCCCCGGTCTTGACGTTCTTGACACGCATCCCGGTCACGCCGCTCTCGTCGCCGAGCACCTCGTCCAGCACGCTGTCTAGCTCCAGCACGATCTTGCCGGTTTTGACCACCTCCATCAGGTGGTCGACCATGATCGCCTCGGCCTTGAAGCTGTCGCGGCGGTGGACCAGGGTCACCTTACTGGCGATGTTGGCGAGATAGATCGCCTCTTCCACGGCCGTATTGCCGCCGCCGATGACCGCCACCTCCTGACCCTTGTAGAAAAAGCCGTCGCAGGTGGCACAGCCGGACACACCCTTGCCTATGTATTTCTGTTCGCTCTCCAGGCCCAGATACTTGGCCGAGGCACCGGTGGCGATGATGAGCGCATCGCAAGTATAGGTGCCTGAGTCGCCGATGAGGGTGAAAGGCCGCTCGGTGAGCTTCGCGGTGTGGATATGGTCGAATATGATCTCGGTGCCGAAGCGCTCGGCATGGGCCTGGAAGCGCCGCATGAGCTCGGGCCCCTGCACACCCTTGTCGTCGGCCGGCCAGTTATCCACGTCGGTCGTGGTCATGAGCTGACCGCCCTGGGCTAGGCCGGTGATAAGCACCGGTTTGAGGTTGGCGCGGGCGGCATAGATGGCGGCGGTGTAGCCGGCCGGACCGGAGCCGAGGATGAGCAGGCGGGCGTGTCGGGTGGTCATGAAGTTCTCCAGTCAATGAAGCGGTCGATCAAATTTGGGCAGATAGGTACCACGTTTACACATTTCAAGTCCATGCGGCGTGGCGTGCTGCGATGCTTTACACTGAGCTTAAGCCACGTCAATGGCCGACGAACACCGCGTAGGTTTAACTTCAGTCCGACGTGTTCGGTGCCAGGCGGGCACCGCCCGGCCCTGGGGTCGCTCAGATGTGTCCGCCATAGAAATAGCTTCCCATACCCACCGTGAACAGCCAGTTGCCCCACAAACCATGCTCCAGGGTGACCAGACTGAGAGAGCCCGTCCGCGCATAGGTGTAGGCGAACAGCAGGCCGCCAGCCAGAGACAGCAGCAGGGCGACCCAGTTGCCCAGCACCAGGTGGGCAGCCGCAAAGACGCCGGCACTGACTAGGGGCAAGGTCCGATGGCCCGGAAACAGGGCGCGATAGCGGTGGAAGAGAAAGACACGGAAGATGAGCTCCTGCGGCAGCGCCGAGATCAGCGGGTAGAGCAGGAGGATGGCGAGCCACAGCATGGGGCGCTGTTGCGGCAGGGCGAAGGGGTCTACATCCGGCAGCTGGCTTGCTAGCGCCAGCACGGCTGCGCCACCGATGGCCAGCAGGAGGATGATGCGCAGCACGCAGGCACGCCACGGGTGCGGCCAGGCCAGCAGCCGGCGGCGATCGAAGCTCGGGTCGCGCCAAAGCAACACGAGGCAGAGCGCCGTGATGAGCAGCAGCTGGGGGATGATCCAGCGGCGCATGGTCTCGCCTTGCCAGGCGATGACCAGGGGCAGCAGCACGAACAGGGCGGTAAATTCCAGGGCGCGACGGCCTTGAACGTTGGCGGGCATGCCCCATTTTCCCGCCAGCGTGTTGCGGTTGTCACATCACTCATAGATACCGTCTGCCTGGAGTACTGCTTCGTGATCGACA
>DAITOH010000254.1:0-1724 GCA_036834225.1 Thiobacillaceae bacterium
GCATTCCCCCGGCCCTTCGGGCCACCCAGCCCCCTTGACAAAGGGGGTGGCGGCGAAGCCGCCGGGGGATTTGCCCGTTACATACCCAGCGGCATCATGAACAGCGGGATCAGCCACTACGGCACGAGCCGGCGGATCTTTAGCGACTGTGCCAGGCTCGGAGACTCACCCGGATAGCGGTCGGCACGGTCCTGCAGGTCAGGGCCGCATCTGTCACCGGGCAGGTGATCGCGACAGGCTAGAATCTCAGAATTATATGTCCCGACCGCTGCGCAACATCGCCATCATCGCCCATATCGACCACGGCAAGACCACCCTGGTGGACAAGCTCCTGCAGCAGTCCGGCACGTTCGCCGCACACCAGCAGGTGTCCGAGCGGGTGATGGACTCGAACGACCTGAAGCGAAAGCTGGCCATCTTGCGGCCCCAGGTGGTGACGCGGGCGGTGGAGTTCATCGAGGATGACGAGCTTAGTTAAGATCACGCCCAGGTCCATCTTGGTTGCGTAAGCGACCTAAAGGAACACGAGCGCAAGCGGGCGGCCAGGATCGGCGAGGGGTGATGCGTGAGGACTGAGGGCTATGGGCGGTCTGCTGAGCGCACTGTTCGGCCGTAAGCCGCCGACGCTAGACGAGACGGCCTGGCAGGATTTGCTGGAGCTACCCGTCTTCGCCGGACTGGATGCGGACGGATGCGCCAGACTGCGTAAGCAGGCCTTGGGCATCCTGGCGGATAAGACCTTTTCTGGCGCCGGCGGGGCAGAGGTGGACGCCTACATGCGCACCGCCATCGCCGTGTTTGCCGCCCTGCCGGTGCTGGAGCTAGGTCACGAGGCCTACGGCGGCTGGCGTGAGATCGTGGTGTATCCGGGCAAGTTCATCCACGACAGCCACGAGACCGACGAGGCCGGCGTGGTGCACCACATCCGCCACGTGCGCTCCGGCGAGGCCATGGACGGCGGTCCGCTGGTGCTGTCCTGGGACGACGTGGCCGCCTCGGGTGGGGGCGAAGGCTACAACGTGGTCATCCACGAATTTGCCCACAAGCTGGACATGTGCAATGGCTGCATCGACGGACTGCCCCTCCTGCACACCGGCATGCGCATTAAGGACTGGTCCGCCGCCTTCACGGCCGCGTATACCGACTTTTGCCGCCGCACCGACGCGGGCGAGGTCACCGACATCGACCCCTATGCGGCTGAGAGTCCGGCCGAGTTCTTCGCCGTGTTGACGGAATATTTCTTCGAATGGCCGCAGGTTGTGCAGGATCACTACCCGGCGGTCTACGCGCAGCTAAGACAGTATTATCGGCAGGACCCCTTGCAAAGACAGGAGCGAGTAGCCCCATGACCCTGCAACACCACGATCACCAGCACGAACGCCAGATGTGCGATCAGTGCATCTTCGATACCGATCTGCACCACTTCGAGCGGGACGTCATCGAGGCCTCCCGCCAGCACATCGTGCTAGTCGACTTCTGGGCCGACTGGTGCGGCCCCTGCCATGCCCTCACACCGGTGCTCGAAAGGGTCATCCCCAGCTACGGCGGTCGGGTGCGGCTAGCCAAGGTGGAAACCGACGAAGGGGAGAACATGAAGCTCGCCGGCCGCTACGGCTGCCGCGGCTTCCCCACCGTCTTGCTGTTCAAGGACGGCGAGGAGCGTGCCCGTTTCCACAGTGCCCGGCCGGAGCACTTCGTGCGCGAGTTCATCGAGGCGCATCTCT
>DAITOH010000255.1:0-1716 GCA_036834225.1 Thiobacillaceae bacterium
GCCAGGCGCGGCAGTTCGGCCAGTTCCCAACGCGGACGCACGCTGAAGGCACCGTCCGTGCGACCCTCTGCCAGACGCAGGGCACCGGCATAGGCGATCATGGCACCGTTGTCGGTGCACAATTCCAGCGGCGGGTAGAACACGCTGAAACGGTGCAAGCGCGCCTGCGCATCCAGCCGCGCGCGCAACGCCCGGTTCGCCCCGACCCCGCCGGCTACCACCAGGCGGTCGAGTCCCGTCGCCTGCAGCGCGGCCATAGCCTTGCCGGCTAGCACATCCACCACCGCAAGCTGGAACGCGGCCGCGATGTCCGCGGCAGCATCCGGCCCCGTCCGATTGGCCAGTGTGAGCACGGCGGTCTTCAGCCCGGCAAAGCTGAAGTCCAGTGTTGGGCTGGAGAGCATAGGCCTAGGTAGCTTGTATTTGTAGGCGTCCCCGTGGCTTGCCAACTGCGCCACGGCCGGCCCGCCTGGGTAACCCAGTCCCAGCAGCTGCGCGATCTTGTCGAAGGCCTCGCCGGCGGCGTCATCCAGGGTCTCGCCCAGCAATGCGTAGCGCCCAACCCCATCCACCCGCAAGAGCTGGGTGTGACCGCCGGAGACGAGCAGGGCCACGAACGGCGGCGACGGCCGCGGTTCGGCGAGCATGGGGGAGAGCAGATGCCCCTCCAGGTGATGCACGGGGATGGCCGGGATGCCCAGGGACAGCGCCAGACCGCTGGCGAGCCCGGCCCCCACCAGCAGCGCGCCGGCCAGGCCCGGCCCCTGGGTATAGGCCACGGCATCTAGGTCGGTCAGCGCCAGGCCCGCATCCGCGAGGACCGTGTGTATCAGGCGCGGGGCGCGACGGATGTGATCACGGGAGGCCAGCTCCGGCACCACGCCGCCGTATTCGGCATGCATCGCCACTTGCGAGTGCAGGGCGTGGGCGAGCAGGCCGCGGTCGCTGTCGTAGAGCGCCACACCGGTTTCGTCGCAGGAGGTTTCGAGGCCGAGCACCAACATCGGGGAAGATCTACACGTGGGTGCGATCGCTTATTGAAACACAGTCGCAGTCTGAGATATATTCGGATTTTTCATTCAGCCCGCAAAAAGGAATTGCATGCCTAGCGTTCGCGTCAAGGAAAACGAGCCTTTCGAAGTGGCCTTGCGCCGCTTCAAGCGCACCATCGAGAAAACAGGCCTGCTCACCGAGCTGCGTGCCCGCGAGTTCTACGAAAAGCCCACCCAAGAGCGCAAGCGCAAGCTCGCCGCCGCCATCAAGCGCCATCAAAAGCGTCTGCGTAGCCAGCAACTCCCCCCCAGGCTGTACTGATCACCCCCCGCTGCGCCGCATGTCCCTCAAGTCGCGTATCGGCGAGGACATGAAGGACGCCCTGCGCGCCCGCGAGAGCGATCGTCTGTCCGCGTTACGGCTACTTGTCGCCGCGATTAAGCAGCGCGAGATCGATGAGCGCACCGAGCTAGACGACACCGGCGTGATCGCCGTGGTCGACAAACTGATCAAGCAGCGCCGCGACGCCATCGGCCAATACGTTGCCGCCGGGCGCCAGGACCTGGCAGACCGGGAACAGTTCGAGGTCGACGTCCTCTCCGCCTACATGCCCCAGCCCCTGGGCGCTGACGAGATCAGTGCGCTGGTGGCTCAGGCGGTCACCGAGACCGGCGCCGCCTCCGCCCGCGATATGGGCAAGGTCATGAACTGGCTAAAGCCGAG
>DAITOH010000256.1:0-1710 GCA_036834225.1 Thiobacillaceae bacterium
ATCCAACCCCGAGCTGTTCCATCGAAGGCCTTATGATCGTCCGGGATGTGACAATAAGCCTCGGCCTTCTGGTTTTGTTTTCTCAGGGCGGGACACGCCCGTTGCGCCTGTGAAGTGAGCGACACAGTTAAGTCGCCAGCAGCAGGAACCCGCCGAAGCGACTCAGAAGTGGTTCAATGCCTCGCCTGAGCGCAGTAGGAATCTCCAGCCTTCAGGCCGGGGAGGATGTCAGAAACTCGCCCGTGCCATTAGCGACGTGGGTCTTGGGATGTTCCGCTCGCAGCTCGAATACAAGGCGAAGCGCTACGGCACCCGATTGGTCATTGCCGATCGCTGGTATCCGAGCAGCCGTCTGTGTTCGGTAACGGCGGCGCTGCGGCAGAGGAGGTCTCTGTCGTAGTCGGGAAAGTCACGCCTGTCAGATACGATTCCGAGACGGGATCGGGGCAGGAAGAGAACTGTGTGCATCTTTGCACACGTTTTTGATAGCAGAACGCAATGTTTGATGATCCAGTTCTAGCCGTCGTAAACGGCTGGATGATTATCCAGACGTTGGCTGCGGTCTGGTTGGGTTGGATCTGCATCCGATCTGCCAAGGAAGAGGCTCGCCAGGAAGCACGTCAGGATTGAGCCGGCTCATCATCTAACCCCATGCGCCTCTCCAGGCCATGGGGTTTTTTGGAGCATGGCGACGGCCGCGGCCAGGCTTAGCCAGCCGAAGGCAAGCCCCGCCGCGCCGATGCTGATGGCGTTGGCCAAGAGTTCATCGTTCACCGGCGCCTAACGCGCCGACGGCTTACGGGGTGGTGGGGCTCACCAGGACGTGTCGCCGCCCGCCGGCCAAGCGACTTCTTGCTTGGCGCCTTGTTGTTTGGCCGCCTGTTGTTTCGTCTGACGCGCCAGGTCCCGCGCTCGCACCGCCTCCAGGTATTGACCGAGCTGCTCGCGCACGCAGGCCTCCTGGAAAATGGCGTCGTGGAAGTAGGATGGCAGGGCGTCTTGCGCCTTCTCCCCGCCTTCGCCGGCCTGGCTAAGGAGCGTCGTCGCCATCTCGCCTAGACCCGGTGACGGCGGGACATAGGCAACCGAGCGGCCCTTTGCCGCAGCCTCCGCCGCATCCAGGATGCGCGCCGTCTCCCATTTTGTGCGCCCGCCTATCGTGCCCACGCCGGCCTGATAGGCCTTCGCTTGAATCTCCGCCGTCTTCATCAGCACGGTGGGGGAGGACATGGCCGCCTCGCCCACATCACCCCAGGTGAGCAGGGGTTTTCGCTTGCGGTCGTGCGCGTTTGCGAGCTCGTCGGCGAAGGTGAGCTCATACACGTCGGTCATGACCGCCTTGGCCGGACCGAGCCGGTTCCGATCGATCTGTGGGCAGTTCTTCTCCAGCCGGTTATAGGCGCCCTCGAGGAAGGCCTTTTTCTCTGCCTGCACCTCTTCAAGGGACTTCCTGCCCGTGGCGGCCTCATAAGCTGAGGTGGCGATGTTGGAAGCAGCGTTCCCCACCGCCTTCACGCCGAGTCGAAAGGCCGGGATCAAAATGTCGTTGATCCCGAAGGCCGACGCGGCCTGGTGCATCGTCATCAGGCCTACGAACCCACAGACTTGCAGTATCTTGGTTTTTCGCATTCCACACTCCTCATATCGACCGTCTTAGCCAGCGCCTTAGGCTTTAGCCTTCCCTTGAACTCGGCGATAACCGCGGCGCAG
>DAITOH010000257.1:0-1704 GCA_036834225.1 Thiobacillaceae bacterium
TGCTGGAACTCGACGCCCTGTTGTTAGCTTCTGTCAAGGACAGCTACCGGGATTTTGACCCGTCCGAACAACTGGCTCTCTTTCGCCTATTGGGCCGGGAGGACATCGAACTATACGAATGGCTGGCTGGACGTGATAAACCGCCCACGGATCTGCGATCCGTGGTGGACAAGTTACGTTCTTGCAAAGTGAGAAAGCTATGACCCAACGCACCGCCAGGATCAGCTTTAGCGACTCCGACCAGGTTATCGAACTGCCCGTGCTAGAGGGGACTCTAGGTACCGATGTCATCGATACGCGCAGCCTCGGGGCGCACGGTTACTTCACCTATGACCCAGGCTTCCTGTCGACGGCTAGCTGCGCCTCGAGCATCACCTATATCGATGGCGATGCGGGCCTGCTCTACTACCGGGGTTATCCCATCGAGCAGCTCGCCCAGCACTCCGACTTCATGGAAGTGAGCTATCTACTCTTGCATGGCGAGTTGCCCACCGCCCAGCAGAAGGCGGATTTCAACAACACGGTGCGCCATCACGCCATGCTGCACGACCAGATGGCCTATTTCTTCCGTGGCTTCCGTCGTGATGCGCATCCTATGGCGGTGATGGTCGGGGTGGTGGGGGCGATGTCGGCCTTCTACCGGGACAGCGCCGATCCCTTCGACCCCGCCCAGCGCGAAGTCGCGGCCTATCGCCTGCTGGCCAAGGTCCCCACCATCGCCGCATGGAGCTACAAGTACAACATCGGCATGCCCTTCATGTACCCGAAAAACCGGCTCGGCTTCGCCGAGAATTTCCTGTACATGATGTTCGCCACCCCCTGCGAAGACTACCACCCCAATCCGGTCCTGGCGCGGGCGCTGGACCGCATCCTGATCCTGCACGCCGACCACGAGCAGAACGCTTCCACCTCCACGGTGCGTATGGCGGGCTCCTCGGGCGCCAATCCGTTTGCCTGCATCGCCGCCGGGATCGCATCCCTGTGGGGTCCCCTGCACGGCGGTGCCAACGAGGCGGTCTTGAAGATGCTGGAGGAGATCGGCGACGTCTCCCGGATCGGTGAGGTGATCCGGCGTGCCAAGGACAAGAGCAACCCGTTCCGGCTCATGGGTTTCGGCCACCGTGTCTACAAGAACATGGATCCCCGCGCCGCCATCATGCGCCAGACCTGCCACGAGGTGCTTGATGAGCTGGGCTTGCACGACGACCCTCTGTTCCGTATTGCGCTCAAACTGGAGGAGATCGCGCTGCAGGACGACTATTTCATCGAGAAGAAGCTCTATCCCAACGTCGACTTCTACTCTGGCATCGTGCTGCGCGCCCTGGGCATCCCCACCTCCATGTTCACCGCGATCTTCGCCCTGGCCAGGACGGCCGGGTGGATCGCCCAATGGCACGAGATGGTCTCCTCACCCGGCCACAAGATCGCCCGGCCCCGGCAGCTCTATACCGGCCAGCAACGCAGGGACTACCGTCCGATCGAACTGCGCTGATGCGAAAGCGAGCCCACCGTGCTGGATTGCCCCCGGCCCGCCGTCCGCTGGTGAAATAGGAAATAGACGCTCGGGTCGGCATGGGATGTCATTCGAGGGTGCCTACTACGCAGGTAATCTCGAACACCTGACTGCTCTGGAGGAACATCAGCCGGATCAAGTGCAAAAAGCTGTCTCCGACCGCTACCCCATGCGGCCAGCTATTGCGGCAT
>DAITOH010000258.1:0-1679 GCA_036834225.1 Thiobacillaceae bacterium
GGGCCTGCTGTTAAACTGTTGACAAGAGTCCAGAACGTACGCCCTGTGCGGTGACCACCGCCCCCCCAACCTTGCCCCGGCATGAGCATGACCCAGATGACCCCCCAGGAGATCGTCCACGAGCTAGACAAGTACATTGTCGGCCAGGACGAGGCCAAACGCGCCTGCGCGATTGCGCTTAGGAACCGCTGGCGGAGAAGCCGCGTGCCCGAGCGCCTGCGCCAGGAGATCACGCCCAAGAACATCCTTATGATCGGCCCCACCGGCGTAGGCAAGACCGAGATCGCCCGGCGCCTGGCCAAGCTGGCGAATGCCCCCTTCATCAAGGTGGAGGTGACCAAGTTCACCGAGGTGGGCTATGTCGGCAAGGACGTGGACAGCATCATCCGCGACCTGGCCGAGATCGCCGTCAAGCAGGCGCGCGAGGCGGCCACCCGCAGGGTGCGCACCCGCGCCGAGGAGGCGGCCGAGGAGCGCATCCTCGATGCCTTGCTGCCGCCGGCGCGCGAGGCCTGGGGTGAGGAGGAGAAACCGCGCGAGGACAGCGGCACGCGGCAGCGCTTCCGCAAGATGCTGCGCGAGGGTAGCCTCGACGATAAGGAGATTGAGCTTGATCTGGCTGCGCCCACGCCGGCCATGGAGATCTTCGCCCCGCCCGGCATGGAGGAACTCACCGCCCAGCTGCAGGGGGTGTTCCAGAACCTGGGCGGACGGCGCACGCGCAAGAAGAAACTCAAGATCCGCGAGGCCATGCAGATCCTCACCGACGAGGAGGCGGGCAAGCTCGTCAACGAGGAGGAGCTCAAGGCCGAGGCCTTGCGCAACATGGAGGCGAACGGCATCGTCTTCCTGGACGAGATCGACAAGATCGCCGCCCGCGCCGACGCCCACGGCCCGGACGTCTCGCGCCAGGGCGTGCAGCGCGACTTGCTGCCGCTGGTCGAGGGGGCCACGGTGTCCACCAAGTACGGCATGGTCAAGACCGACCACATCCTGTTCATCGCTAGCGGTGCCTTCCACCTGGCCAAGCCCTCCGACCTCATCCCCGAGTTGCAGGGCCGCTTCCCCATCCGCGTCGAACTGCATAGTCTTAGCGTGGCCGATTTCGAGCGCATCCTCACCCAGACCGACGCCTGCCTCACGCACCAGTACCAGGCCCTGCTCGCGACCGAGGGGGTCGAGCTGCAGTTCACACCCGAGGCCATACGCCGTATCGCCGAGATCGCCTGGCAGGTCAATGAGCGCACTGAGAACATCGGCGCGCGCCGCCTCTACACGGTCATTGAGCGTCTACTTGACGAGCTGTCCTTCGAGGCCGACCGGCGCGCGGGCGAGACCGTGACCATCGACGCCGCCTATGTCGATGCCCGCTTAGCCGGCCTGGCTGCGAGCGAGGACCTGGCGCGCTATGTTCTGTGAATCCTGTCTGTTCGTGTCTGGCAATGCCTCACGCCCCGAAGGCATTGTGATAAACCGTCATGAGTGGCCCGAGCGCCTGACTGCAACCGTAGCTCGGAACCGGGACCCCTTGTGGGATGCGGTCGCGCCTGTTTGCACCCACAGCGCTGGCTGATCCCCAACAAGCCGGGTCCCGCGGCTGCGGGCGCCTGGCATTTGGCCATCCCTCGGGATTGTGCAACCTCTTTTCTGTAAATTTCCGGGTCGGTGGTCATGACGTC
>DAITOH010000259.1:0-1674 GCA_036834225.1 Thiobacillaceae bacterium
GGCACGGGTGAGGCCGGATCATGTGGTTGAGCTGCATCCTGCTCGGACTGTTGCCTTTCCTGGCTACGGCGGCCGACGACGAGGCCGGGCCTAAGGACTATCGGCCGGTGCTAGGCTGTCTCAAGGCCGGCGACCGTCTGCTGCTCGCACCCGGCGACTACACGCGGGGCCTGCCCTGCACTGCTGTAGCTAGCAGGGTGATGAGCGCGACCCAGGGCCACAGGGAGGCCACCGCCTTGGCCAGGCCGACGATGTTAAGCAGGCTGGTCTTGGGCAGCAGCAGGTAGCTGCCCAGCCAGAAGCGCAACAGCAAGATGGTGCCAAGCAGGGCAATGGCGCTGGTGAGCCGATGACGCGAGACCCACGGGGTGAGCAGCAGCCAGAAGGCTAGGATAAAGCCGATTAGCGTCTCTAGTGACAGGACCCCGCCCACCACCTTGAGCTTGAGCAGCACCGTGGCGGCGAGCAGCTTGATGGCGAAGGCGAGCGCAAACAGCAGCACCAGGGCGCTGACGTAGCGGCCTGGGCGCAGTAGACAGGCGGTGAAGGCACCTAAAGCCGCCATTTCCAGCCCAACGGCGGCGAACCAGGCCAGGTTAAGCTGGTCCAAGCCGCCCGGGGCCGTGTCCAGGGGGCGCAGGTGCAGTTCGAGCCAGCCCGCGCCCGGCATTGGCAGCAGGGAGAACTGGGCGAGCCCCCAGAGGACGATCATGGCCAGGCCCAGATTGACCCATAATCCGGGTCTAAACCAGGCCTGCCGCCAACTGCGTGCCCAACGGCCGGCACGTAGCAGACGCTGGTGGTGCAGGGTCAGCAGGGCGCCGGTGAGGGTGCCCAGGGCGTTGAGGAGCGCGTCCAGGTTGGAGGCGATGCGGCCCGGTATGAGCTGTTGCAGACCCTCTAGGGTTAGGCTTAGGGCCATGCCCGCCAGGGTCGAGAACAACACGGCACGGCCGCGGCGGCGGGGCTGGGCCAGGTTGAGCGCCAGTAGATAGCCTAGCGGGACGTAGACCAGAAAGTTAGTGAACAGGTCGGTGCGGGTGATGAAAGGCGGCAAGGGTGCCGTGATGAACTCGGGCGACCAGATGGCAAGCGGCCGCCAGCCGGTGTAGGGATGCAGGCTGCTGGCCAGTATTAGGACGACATAGCCGGCCAACGGCAGCCAGGAGGGGGGGCGCCAAGAACCGTCGCTATACATTTATCGCAAGTCTGCCGATAGACCCATCAGGCGCACAAACTAACCGTTTTCCCCGGAGCACACCATGTATTTCGACGCCTTCAACGGCGATGCCGACGGCATCTGCGCCCTGCACCAGCTACGTCTGGCCGAGCTGAGGTCCAGCCAACTCGTCACCGGCGTCAAGCGCGACATCGCGCTGCTCAAACGCATCATGGCCGAGCCGGGCGATGAGGTCACCGCCCTCGACATCGCGGTGGAGAAGAATATCGGCCCGCTCCAGAGCATGCTGGACAAGGGGGTGCGTGTGCGCTGGTTCGATCACCACAATTCGGGCGAATTGCCCGAGCATCGGGGTTTCGAGCCCCACATCGACACCGCCGCGGACGTCTGCACCAGTCTTATCGTCGACCGTTACCTAGGTGGCCGGCATCGCCCATGGGCGGTGGCGGCCGCCTTCGGCGACAACCTGCACGATGCGGCGCGCAGGGCGGCCG
>DAITOH010000260.1:0-1665 GCA_036834225.1 Thiobacillaceae bacterium
GCCTGGTCTGCGCCTAAGTCGGCCAGTGCGGCCAGCAGGGCCTGCTGCCACTGCCCTAGGGTTCGGCGATGGCCGCTCAGCCGCGCCCGGGCGGCCTCGAGGCGGGCGAGCATGGACAGCGCGGCAGGCGCCGACTGCTGGGCTAAGGCCATAAACTGGCTTAAGCCCGAGACAAGGCCTTCATCGGCGATGGCCTGCTCCAGCTTAGCCACTGCACTTAGGCGGCGGTCAGACTCCAGATCGGCGAAGACGAAGGGGGACTTGAGCAGGTCCAGCAAGTCACGGTGATAGCAATCGTCCTGCAACAGGGCGAACAGACGGTCCAGGACATGGGCTACGGCGGTGGTGGCAAAGGTCCAGCCGGTCTCGTCCTCGATCAGGATGCGGTCACGCTCCAGCAGGGCGCGCAGGCGACGGGCAGCCATCCGGTCCAGGGTGACGAGTGCGATGCGTGCATGCCCCTGCGCCACCCACTGACGCACCTGGCTCGCGGCGGCCTGTGCCTGTGCCTCCAGATCGGGTGCCTCTAGCAAGCGTAAGTCTGGCTGCATGGGGCTGGCGCAGAGCCGCTGGCGCAGGGCTGCAGCCCGCTCTCGCATCGACACCTGGGTATCGGGCTGCCAAGCCGCGTCCAGCAGGACGCGCCGCTCGGGCAGGGCGGGCAGCCAGGGCAGCCGACGCACCGGATGCCGTGTCGCCCATTGCGCCAGAAAGCCCGCCTCCAGCCGGCTTAAGCGTGGCAGGCCCAGGGTATAGAGGGGCCCCGGTGCGTCGCGGGCGGCCAGCGCCAGACGCTGGGCCCGATCGCGCACGGGGTCGTTCACGCGCCCCTGCTGCATGGCCTGCCACAGCTCCAGCACCAGCCCGGATTCCGCCTCCAGCAGCCGGTTGATCCGGCTGCCATAGGCCGATTTCACCTGGGCCAGCAAGCGGTGTGGCACATGCTCGGGCTGGAGGCCCTCGGCCGAGAGCTCGTCGATCAGATCGAGCAGCTCGCGGGCTACGGACCACAGGCCATGCGTCCTACACACGCCGGCCTGCAGGAGGAAGTCATGGACCTGGGCTAAACGCTGGCAGTCCGGTTCCACGGGGCCGGAGGTGGCCACCTCGGCGACCAGCGTGTTCAGGGTATGCAGCCGAGGCGGCAAAAACACCGGCTGATCTACCTGATGGCGTAAAGCCGCCAGCAGGGGTGCTGCCGCATGCAGATGCGGCAGCAAGACAGTGCAGGCGCTCAGATCGGGCACACGGCCAGACTCCCAGTGCAGCAGTTCTGCTGCGGCCTGCTGGAAGGGAGTAGAGGGCATGGAGCCATTGTGCCCAAGACCGGGGTATCAGGACGACTAAACAAAAAGCCCCAGCACGGGCTGGGGCCAAGAGAGGAGGAGCATGTCAGTCGCACCCTGGCGACCAACTATCCCTATCGTTCGCCAGATGGCTTAAGCGTTCGATACGGGATATAACGACATGAAACGCGCACACTCGCCGATATGCACATTTCAGATACGAATATATTAAAAATAGTCCGCCTCAAGTCAAGGTTGATCATCCTCTGAATCGGGGGACGTTATGTCAGTGCTGTGGTACCGGTGCCACAGCGGCTAGGCCGGCCCGCATCGCCTTGTGGGGCGGCTGGGGATGCGAGCCTACCACGGCCAGCATGAC
>DAITOH010000261.1:0-1665 GCA_036834225.1 Thiobacillaceae bacterium
GCGGCTGGCGGGCTAGCCCGAGGCCCATTTCGTCGCCAAGATGAAGGCCTACCGCAGCGGCAAGACGCTTTACCACCCCCTGATGGCCATCCTGGTGCATGGGCTAAAACGATCAGGACGTCGCTAACCTGGGCGCCTTCTACGCCGCGCAGAAGGTCGAACCGGCCCTCAAGCCGTATCGACCGCCGCAATTGAGCGGCTGCGCTGTGGTCAACGTCCCCGGTGCGTGACCGCCAGGCGTTCGCTGCGCGCTGGCCAGATGCCCTTGTCCTGTGCGCGCGCGCCCTCGAAGCTAAGCCAGCTTTGCCGGCCGTAGTGGGGTAGCAGCCGGTTGAGGGCGGCGAGTGCGGCCGGGTCATCGGCGCTGACCACCGCATAGGGCCGGCCGTCTTCATCCCGGCCGGCCCAGGCCTGGGCGCTGCCCCGGTCAGCAAGTTCCGGTGGCTTGGCGGGCAGGCCTAGACGCGCTAGCAGCCGTGCCACGCCGGCTTGGCTACCGATGATCAGCAAGGCGGTTTTTTCCGGCGGCCGTCTTAAGGCGGGCACACGCACCGGCTCGCTGTCGAGCACACGGCTTGCCAGCTGTTGTGCGGCCGCCTGCCACCCGGCCTCGTCGTCCGCCAGCATCAGGGCCGCGCGGGGGGCCACGAACACCTCGCGCAGAATGGGCGGCAGCAGGCTAGGATCTACGCGGCGCCAGAGCCTAAAGTCCGGGTCTAGCTCCACGGCCTGCACCAGCCCCTTGACCGAGAGACTGACTGTAGCGCGCGGGCCATTCAGAGTAACCCGCCTGTGCTCGATACGGTCCGGGTAGATGTGCAAGGCCACCGGTACGTTCAGGGCATAGGGCTCGCCGGTTTGCTCGAGCGTCAGATGGAGGTGGTTACCGTCCGCCTCGGCCGCAACCAGGCGCACGCGCGCTGCGCCGCTGCGGTGCACCCACTGGCGGAAGAAGGCAGCGAGATCACGCCCGGCAGCCTCGGCAAAGGCCCTCTCCAGCTCGGCCCAACCCGCAGTCTGGAAGCGGTGCCGGTCCCAAAGCAGGCGTAAGCCCCGCTCGAAGGCCTCGCGCCCGATCTCATCGCGCAGCATCAGGAAGACCATGGCCGCCTTGTTGTAGCCGACGATGGAGGAGATGCCGTGGCGGCGCGAGGTGAAGGCGCTCAAAGCCGCGTCCTCGCCCTCCGGCACCGCCGCCAGGTCGCGCAGCCAGGCAAGCCGCATGTCCCGCGCCGCCTCCGCCGACTCGTCCTCCTTGTAGGCGTAGTCGGCCAGGAAGGTGGTCAGGCCCTCGGACCAGTTGCCCTTGGCCCAGTCCGGATAGACGCCGTTACCCCACCAGTTGTGCAGCACCTCGTGGCCTAAGGAGGTGGCACGCACGAAGGGTAGCCGCAGGACTTCCCGCCCCAGATAGGTCAGGCTGGGCATGGCAAAGCCAGTCGGCAGGGGGCTAGAGACCACGCCGAAGTCGTCGAACGGGTAGGGGCCGATCAGGCGGCTAAAGCGCTCGAGGTAGCGGGCAGAGTCGGCGAGATAACCATCTGCCAGACCGGCCAGTTCGGGGTGGAACCAAGTCCGCACACGTACACGGCGTGTGCCTTCCAGGATGAGCATGCGCTCACTCACGACATAGGGCCCGGCCATCAGGTCGATGCCCTCGGCCGG
>DAITOH010000262.1:0-1662 GCA_036834225.1 Thiobacillaceae bacterium
ATCTGCGCATTGTACATAAAAAGCATCTCGGACTTAAAACGTACCTGAATCCGTACTGATGCCGACGAACACCGTACAACGCATTCCACGGTACAACACGGATTCAGGGCATGTGTCAGGACAAGGGGTGAGAGTCAAGGGTACCGATATAATAGGCCGTTGAGGATAGTTCCCGGTTCCCGAGCAAAACACCCCAGATGCGCAAACTCTGGCTGATCTTCGCCCAGCTGGTCACGGCCGCCGCCATCTTGCTGGCTGCACTGCTGGCGCTGGACCGGCTGGTGCCCGGCGTGCTGCCGCGCAATGGATCGGATGTGACCATCCACCAAGTGGCTCATGACGGCTTTGCACACCCGGTCTCCACATTCGCCGATGCGGCCCGAAAATCGCTACCCTCGGTGGTAAACATCAACACGACTAAGCAGGTGAGGTTGCGCCAGCACCCGTTGATGAACGACCCTTTCTTCCGCCGTTACTTCGGCCAGGGCGAGGACAGCCATCCGCAGCAGGTATCGAATCTCGGCTCGGGGGTGATCGTCAGCAAGGACGGCTACATCCTAACCAACCACCACGTTATCGAGGCGGCCGACGAGATCCAGGTGACCCTCCCGGATGGCCGCAACTTGCCGGCGGAGCTAGTCGGCACCGACCCCGACACCGACCTGGCAGTATTGCGGGTCAGGCAGACCGGCCTGCACGCCATCACCTTCGCCAAACCGGACAGCCTGCAGGTGGGTGATGTCGTTCTCGCGATCGGCAACCCCTTTGGCGTGGGACAGACGGTGACCATGGGCATCGTCAGCGGTCTCAACCGTAGCCGTCTGGGCATCAACACCTTCGAGAACTTCATCCAGACCGACGCCGCCATCAACCCCGGCAATTCCGGGGGGGCGCTTGTAGACGCGGCTGGGAACCTGGTCGGCATCAATACCGCCATCTTCTCGCGTAGCGGCGGCAACCTGGGCATCGGCTTCGCCATCCCAGTGTCTATCGCCAAGCAGGTGATGCAGCAAATCATCACTTATGGCGGTGTGACCCGAGGCTGGGTGGGGATCGAGGTCCAGGATATCACCCCCGAGATCGCCGATTCCTTTAATCTCCCGAGCACCAAAGGCGCACTCATCGCCGGCGTGTTGCGCGGCGGACCGGCCGACAGGGCGGGCATCCGACCGGGTGACATCCTGGTTAGTGTCAACGACAAGCCGGTGTCCGACTCATCCTCCCTGCTCAATCTCATCGCCGCCTTACCACCGGACAAACTGGCCGCGCTGGGCCTAATACGCAAGGAGACCAACATGCAGATCATGGTCAAGGTGGGCAAGCGCCCGGTCATGCGGCGCGAAGTCGAGGAATAGCGGCACGATCATCGTCACCAGGGCTGCGGATTGGCCAGGGTGGAGGCCAGAGCAGGGAACCGGTGGCGGCGGCGCGGGCCGGCTCCTGTGCCTGCCCAGCCCGTGTGCCCAAGCCTAGACTGCCGGCTGCACGGGTGACACCGACCAAGAGCGCTGCGGGCGCGGAGGTGGGGCCATCCTCCCAGGGGTCGGCATGATCTGAGGCGAGCATGCTGGCCTCCTCCATGCGGAAATCCCTGGCGTCGTGGAATCGCCGCAACCTAGCCCCTAGCTGTAGCATCCCGGACGATTATATCGATAAGCGACG
>DAITOH010000263.1:0-1642 GCA_036834225.1 Thiobacillaceae bacterium
GATACATCAGGCGCTGCGCAGCCGTGTTGCCTTGACCAGCAAGATGGCGGCGAAGGGCAGCGCAAGCGCAAGGCCGATCTGGAAGGCGAGCAGATCGGGAAGCGCACTGTAGTCGGCCGGCTTGACCACGCTGTGGGTCACGGGGTCCAACACCTGGCGCTCGACCACCCAGTATTGGTTCAGGTACTTGGTGCCTAGCTGCGAGGCGGACAGGGCCAGGTTGGTGAAGGAGGCCATCACCGCGAAGAAGGTGGCCTTGAGGTTGGGCGGGGCGGAGTTGGCGATCCACGCCAGCATGGGGATCATGGCGATTTGGCCTAAGGGCGACTCTAAGGCGGTGTCCACCAGGGCGATGAAGCGGGCATCGACCACACCGCCGGTGCGCGCGGCGGTCCATTCATGCAGGCCGTGCACCATGCCCAGGATGGGCAGTGCCAGGAAGAAGCTAGCCAGGGTGAGGAAGCCCACCACATAGGTGATGGAGCGCTCGGCCATGAAGCGGCGGAAGATGAACATGCCAAAGAGGGTCAGGGTGCTGCCGATTAGGGACAGCACGGACAGGAAGTGCTGGTCGAACTTGAGCTCGTCGATCATCCACCAGGTCACCCCGGGCCCTGGCCCGGGCACGGCGCGGAAGACGAAGATGACCAGCGCGGTGCCGACCAGGGTGGCGCGGGCCGCTGGCTCTAGCACACGGGTTAAGCGCCAGATCAGGAACAGGACGATGGCCATGGAGCCGGCGAAGACGAGCTCCTGGCTGTAGGGCACGTCATTGAGGCCCACGCCCAGGGTGAAGACCACGAAGGCGAGGCTGCCGCCGAGGATCCACCAGTTGGGGCGGGCAGGTTCGGTGCGTTCGGTGAGCTGCGCCTCGGCCTCGGCGCGGCTTAAGCCCCGCGCCATAAGGCGGCGACGGTCGCGCGCCTTGATGAGCTGCGCCGTCAGCACCCCCAGCACCGAGACTGCCGGGATCACCAGGGCCATCAGGTAGACATCCCGGTAGAGGGCGGCGATCTCCGCCTGCGGCCGCCCTTCCACGCCGGCGAAGACATACAGGTTGATCAGGGCCACCAGCACCGAGCCGCCGATGGTGGCCACCCGGCCTAAGGTCTGCATGGTGGTGTGCATGAGCTTGCGCTGGGCTGGGTCTATGGGCGTGCCGTTCGCGTCCACCCTGGGCACCGCCTCTACGGTCATGGCGTCGGCCACCACGTCCTGCACGACATAGCCCACTGGGGCAAGCAAGGTGGAGAGGATGAACCAGACCTCGGCCGGCATGATCGCGGTCATCGCCTCGCGTTGCCCGATGAGCCCAACCATGATGAGCAGGCTCGCCGCGATCAGACCCGCCCCCAGCCAGACCAGCAGGGCCTTCCAGCGCCAGATCAGGTCCACCAGGTGCCCTAGCGGCATCTTCAGCGCCCAGGGGATGCCAGCCCAGAACCCGAGGGCGGCCAGAAAGGCGGCCGACAGGCCGAGGTATTCCTTGACGAAAAAGGTGCCGACGATGCCGGTCAAGCCCGACGCCCCCGCCGCCAGGTAGACCATGAGCGGCGGCAGGTAGGACAGGCGCAGCTCCCGGCCCAGTTCCAGGATGTTGCGGTCGATCCAGCGGTAGGCGGCGGTGAACATGGCGATTCCG
>DAITOH010000264.1:0-1633 GCA_036834225.1 Thiobacillaceae bacterium
GACACCCGTATGCCTTCCCGGTGCAGAACCGGGACATTACTAACTTGCTCTTACAGATTGCACAATCATCTTGACTTGAGGCGGGCTATTTAATATATTTGTATCTGAAATGTGCATATCGGCGAGTGTGCGCGTTTCATGTCGTTATATCCCGTATCGAACGCTTAAGCCATCTGGCGAACGATAGGGATAGTTGGTCGCCAGGGTGCGACTGACATGCTCCTCCTCTCTTGGCCCCAGCCCGTGCTGGGGCTTTTTGTTTAGTCGTCCTGATACCCCGGTCTTGGGCACAATGGCTCCATGCCCTCTACTCCCTTCCAGCAGGCCGCAGCAGAACTGCTGCACTGGGAGTCTGGCCGTGTGCCCGATCTGAGCGCCTGCACTGTCTTGCTGCCGCATCTGCATGCGGCAGCACCCCTGCTGGCGGCTTTACGCCATCAGGTAGATCAGCCGGTGTTTTTGCCGCCTCGGCTGCATACCCTGAACACGCTGGTCGCCGAGGTGGCCACCTCCGGCCCCGTGGAACCGGACTGCCAGCGTTTAGCCCAGGTCCATGACTTCCTCCTGCAGGCCGGCGTGTGTAGGACGCATGGCCTGTGGTCCGTAGCCCGCGAGCTGCTCGATCTGATCGACGAGCTCTCGGCCGAGGGCCTCCAGCCCGAGCATGTGCCACACCGCTTGCTGGCCCAGGTGAAATCGGCCTATGGCAGCCGGATCAACCGGCTGCTGGAGGCGGAATCCGGGCTGGTGCTGGAGCTGTGGCAGGCCATGCAGCAGGGGCGCGTGAACGACCCCGTGCGCGATCGGGCCCAGCGTCTGGCGCTGGCCGCCCGCGACGCACCGGGGCCCCTCTATACCCTGGGCCTGCCACGCTTAAGCCGGCTGGAGGCGGGCTTTCTGGCGCAATGGGCGACACGGCATCCGGTGCGTCGGCTGCCCTGGCTGCCCGCCCTGCCCGAGCGGCGCGTCCTGCTGGACGCGGCTTGGCAGCCCGATACCCAGGTGTCGATGCGAGAGCGGGCTGCAGCCCTGCGCCAGCGGCTCTGCGCCAGCCCCATGCAGCCAGACTTACGCTTGCTAGAGGCACCCGATCTGGAGGCACAGGCACAGGCCGCCGCGAGCCAGGTGCGTCAGTGGGTGGCGCAGGGGCATGCACGCATCGCACTCGTCACCCTGGACCGGATGGCTGCCCGTCGCCTGCGCGCCCTGCTGGAGCGTGACCGCATCCTGATCGAGGACGAGACCGGCTGGACCTTTGCCACCACCGCCGTAGCCCATGTCCTGGACCGTCTGTTCGCCCTGTTGCAGGACGATTGCTATCACCGTGACTTGCTAGACCTGCTTAAGTCCCCCTTCATCTTCGCCGATCTGGAGTCTGACTGCCGCCTAAGTGCAGTGGCCAAGCTGGAGCAGGCTATCGCCGATGAAGGCCTCGTCTCGGGCTTAAGCCAGTTTATGGCCTCAGCCGAGAAGTCGGCGCCTGCCGCGCTGCCCATGCTCGCCCGTCTTGAGGTCGCCCGAGCGCGGCTGAGCGGCCATCGCCGCACCCTAGGGCAGTGGCAGCAGGCCCTACTGGCTGCACTGGCCGACTTAGGCGCAGACCAGGCCTTTGCCGCCGACGCGGCCGGTCGGC
>DAITOH010000265.1:0-1603 GCA_036834225.1 Thiobacillaceae bacterium
GGGGTGTTCTGCACCACCGGTTCGGGGTCCGGAGGTGGCGGCAGTCTCGCCACCTCAGGATACAGGCGGGTGTAGTTCTGCGGCGTGGCCGGGAGTTTTAGCTCCTTGAGCCCAGGATGACCAGATGGCCGAGCACATTGGGGGTTTGGGTCATGCTGTGCAGCAAGGTTGTATGCCGACGTTACCGCCACCGTGGCGATGAAATTTAACTGCGGCGATAATCAGTTGAAGTTTTCGGTCTTAGCGCGCATGCACATCCACATCCTCGGCATCTGCGGCACCTTCATGGGCGGCATCGCCGCTATCGCTAGGCAGGCCGGTTTTCGCGTCACAGGCTGCGACGCCAACGTCTATCCGCCCATGAGCGATCAGCTCGCAGCCCTGGGCATCGAATTGATCGAAGGATTCGATGCCGATCAGCTTACCCTCGCGCCGGACGTGTTCGTCATCGGCAACGTGGTGGCGCGCGGCCGGCAGCCGCTGATGGAGGCGATCCTCGACCGGGGCCTGCCTTATGTCTCCGGCCCGCAGTGGCTCTACGAGCAGGTGCTAAGGCACAAATGGGTGCTGGCTGTGGCCGGCACGCACGGCAAGACCACGACCTCGGCCATGCTGGCCTGGATCCTGGAGGACGCGGGGCTCGCCCCCGGCTATCTGGTCGGCGGGGTGCCGCAGAACTTCGGCGTCTCGGCGCGCCTGACTGACAGTCCCTTTTTCGTCATCGAGGCAGACGAGTACGACACCGCCTTCTTCGACAAGCGTTCCAAGTTCGTCCACTACCGTCCGCGCACCGCCATCCTGAACAATCTGGAGTTCGATCACGCCGACATCTTCCCCGATCTCGCGGCAATAGAGACGCAGTTCCACCATCTGGTGCGCACCGTTCCAGCTAGCGGCTTGATCGTGGCCAACGGCCGTGACACCGCCATCGCGCGGGTGCTTAAGCAGGGCTGCTGGACGCCTGTGGAGCGCTTCGGTGCCGATACCGGAGGTTGGCAGGCGCGGGCCGAGGGGGAGTCGGCCTTTGCTGTACTTCTCGATGGGCAGTGCGTGGGCCGGGTGGAATGGGGCCTGCTGGGCGAGCACAACCGCATGAACGCCCTGGCGGCCATCGCCGCCGCGCGGCATGCCGGCGTGCCACCGGCCGCGGCCTGCGCCGCCTTAGGCCGGTTCGAGGGCGTCAAGCGGCGCTTAGAGGTGCGCGGCACGGTCGCCGGCGTGACCGTCTATGACGATTTCGCCCACCACCCCACGGCCATCGCCACCACCTTGGCCGGTCTGCGCGACAAGGTGGGCACAGCCCGCATCCTAGCCGTGCTAGAGCCGCGCTCCAACACCATGAAGCTCGGGGTGATGAAGGCGCAACTGCCGGACAGCCTCGCTGCTGCCGACCGCGTCTATGTCTATGCCGCCGACCTGGGCTGGGACGCCCGGCCGGTGTTCGCGCCCATGGGCGAACGGGCCCAGGTGCACTCGGACCTGGCCGAGCTCACCGAGGCCATCGCCCGCGCAGCGCGCCCCGGCGACCACGTGCTCATCATGAGCAACGGCGGTTTCGGTGGCATCCACGACAAACTGCTCGCCCGGCTGGCCCGCCCCTGAT
>DAITOH010000266.1:0-1599 GCA_036834225.1 Thiobacillaceae bacterium
AGCCGTGGCGAGGTCGCCGTCTGGACGGGTATATTCGCAGGCTGGTAGATCAGCTACCTGACCGTAAATCGACATGTCCGCATCCCACCCATCGCCCAAGGACCCGATGACGCCCGCAGAGCGTCGCGCCACGGTGTCGCTCGCCGGCATCTTCGGCCTGCGCATGCTGGGCATGTTCCTGATCCTGCCGGTCTTCGCCCCCTATGCTGAGACCCTGCCGGGGGGCGAGAACCACACCCTGATCGGGCTCGCCCTGGGGATGTACGGTCTGACCCAGGCCCTGCTCATGATCCCCTTCGGCATGGCCTCCGACCGCTTCGGCCGCAAGCCGGTGATCATCCTGGGGCTCGTCATCTTCGCCCTGGGCAGCTTTCTGGCGGCCTGGGCGCCGGACATCTACTGGGTCATCATCGGTCGGGCGCTGCAGGGGGCGGGCGCCATCTCGGCGGCGGTGACCGCCCTGCTGGCCGATCTCACGCGCGAGGAGAAGCGCACCCAGGCCATGGCCGTGATCGGCAGCACCATCGGACTGGCCTTTGCCTTCTCGCTCGCGGCGGGGCCGCTTGTCTACCGCGCCATCGGCGTGCCGGGTATGTTCCTGGCCACCGGCATCCTCTCGCTCGCCGCCATTCTGGTCATCCGCTACTACACCCCCGATCCGGGGCCGGCGGTCTTCCACTCCGACGCCGAGGCCAACCCGGCGCGACTTAAGGACGTGCTGCGGCAGACGGAACTGCAGCGCCTGAACTGGGGCATCTTCGCCCTGCACGCCGCGCAGATGGCCATGTTCGTGGTGGTGCCCTTCGCCCTGGTGCGTGCGGGCAACCTGGACGTCGAGCACCACTGGCAGGTCTATCTGCCGGTGCTACTGCTGTCTTTCGTCTTTTTGGTGCCGGCCATCATCCACGGCGAGCGGCACGGGCGCATGAAACAGGTCCTCGTGGGCAGCATAGCTCTCATGCTCACGGCCCAGGTCGCCCTGGCGTTCTTGCTGACTCACTTCTGGGGCATCGTCCTGGCCTTGCTGGCCTATTTCGTCGCTTTTAACATCCTCGAGGCCTCGCTGCCCTCGCTAATCTCGAAGATCGCCCCGCCTGAAGCCAAGGGCACGGCCATGGGGGTGTACAACACCTCGCAGGCCTTCGGGCTGTTCTTCGGCGGGATGGCTGGCGGCTGGCTGGCCCAGCACCTGGGCTTCCCCGCCGTCTTCGCCTTCTGCGCCGCGCTGATGGTCGTGTGGCTGTGGCTGGCCTTGGGCATGACGCCGCCGCCACGGGTGAAGACGCAGATGCTGCACATCGGCCCGATGGACGAGCTGGAGGCCCGGCGCTTAGCCACGCGGCTTACCGTCTTCGCCGGCGTGGAGGCGGTGAGCGTGCTGCCGCAGGAGGGCACGGTCATGCTCAAGGTCAGCCAGACCGGCTGGGACGAGGAGGGGGTGCGGCATGCCCTCTATGGCGAGCACTGACGCAGGCAAGGTATTTGAGACCTGACTGCGACCGTCACGCCCTACCTCGATCATGTGCTTCGCGCCTTCCCGCGTCCTAATAGGACAATCTAGGATGAGGTCACGCGGTTGAACCCCCCAGCCATGAAGAT
>DAITOH010000267.1:0-1598 GCA_036834225.1 Thiobacillaceae bacterium
CGCCCGTGCGGGATCGTCCTCGATCATCACGATCATAGAGCGTGCGACAGGCTGCGGGTTGACAGCAATGTGTTCGTTGTCCAACGAGTCATCAAGCTCAGTCATGCGTGCCGGCCGTCAGATGCTGCCATCCTGGCCACTAGCACAGTTATCGGTCCGACAGCGGCGTGACTTGAATGGTCTCTTGGCAAACAGGTCGGTCATGCATGCCCGTTGTTGCGTCCTTGGGCGCCCCGTACAATCGAAGCGGAAAGACACCCGCCCCCTAAGACTCGAATTGGCCGGCGCCACACAGTGGGGGCGGAAATGCCCGGGCGGCTCGGCGCGACATCGGAAAGGAACCACCCCATGACCGAACCCCTGCTGCTGGCCAAGCACGGCGAGACCGAGATCGCCCTGCTCCCCCGCATGGCGAACCGTCACGGCCTGATCACCGGCGCCACTGGCACCGGCAAGACGGTGACGCTGCAGACCCTGGCCGAGGGCTTCAGCCGCATCGGCGTGCCGGTCTTCCTGGCCGACGTGAAGGGCGACCTGGCCGGCATCGCCCGCCCGGGCGGCGACAACAGGAAGGTGGCCGAACGCATCACCCAGCTTGGACTGACCGACTTTGCCTACGAAGGCAATCCGGTCACTTTCTGGGACGCCTTCGGCGAGGCGGGACACCCGGTGCGCGCGACCGTGTCCGACATGGGCCCGCTACTGCTCGGACGCATGCTGGGGCTGAACGAGACCCAGGCCGGCGTGCTCGCCCTGACGTTCAAGATCGCCGACGACGCCGGGCTCCTGCTGCTGGACATGAAGGACCTGCGCGCCATGCTCCAGTACGTGGGTGACAACGCGCGCCAGTTCACCACCGAGTACGGCAATATCTCCGCCGCCAGCATCGGCGCCATCCAGCGCGCGCTGCTCAGCCTGGAACAACAGGGCGGCAGCCGCATCTTCGGCGAGCCCATGCTGGACATCGCCGACCTGATCCAGACCGTGGACGGTCGCGGCGTGGTCAACGTCCTGGCGGCGGACAAGCTCATGCTCGCGCCCAAGGTCTACGCCACCCTGCTGCTGTGGCTGCTCTCGGAACTGTATGAGAACCTGCCCGAGGTGGGTGACCTGGACAAGCCCAAGCTGGTGTTCTTCTTCGACGAGGCGCATCTGCTCTTCGACGACGCGCCCAAGGCCCTAGTGGACAAGATCGAGCAGGTGGTGCGCCTGATCCGCTCCAAGGGGGTGGGGGTGTACTTCGTCACCCAGAACCCGGCCGACATCCCGGACAGCGTGGCCGGCCAGCTCGGCAACCGGGTACAGCACGCCCTGCGCGCCTACACCCCCAAGGACCGGAAGGCGGTGCGTGCCGCCGCCGAGACCCTGCGCGACAACCCCGGCCTGGACGAGATGGCGGCCATCACCGAACTGGGCGTGGGCGAGGCCCTGGTCTCGCTGTTGGACGAAAAGGGCAAGCCGGGTGTGGTGGAGCGCGCCTGGATCGTGCCGCCACGCAGCCGGCTGGGCCCGTTGACCGAGGCCGAACGCCGGCAGGTGCTGGCGTCCTCGCCGGTGGCGGGGGTCTACGAGCGCATCGAGGACCGAGAGTCGGCCTA
>DAITOH010000268.1:0-1579 GCA_036834225.1 Thiobacillaceae bacterium
CCTCGGGCCCCGCAGCGGCGGCGGGGATGCCCTCGCGCCATGACCGCTCGCTCACTGGACGGTCTCCCTGGTTCGCACCACCGCGCGCGAGGGCGGCGCGTATCGCCTCGCCGGGTTGCAGACCGTGGGCAAGCAGGATGTCCTTACGGCGGATGTTGTCCTCGATGTGGAAGAGGTCGTCGGGCCACCGGGCGATAGGCTGCCGCTCGAGGATCAGCTGGGCGATCTGGTCTAGGCGGTCCCGGTCGATGCGCGGGATGGCCCAGCCATTCACGAGCAGTCCCGGCCCCTGGTCGCACAGCCCGATGCAGGAGGTGGTGTCGATGGACAGCAGGCCGTCCTCCGAGACCTTGCCCTTCTCGACCCAGAGCTTCTCGGCCAGGTAGGCAAGCAGCGCCTCGCTGCCTTGCATGCGGTCGGTGATGTTGTCGGAGAACAGCACCCGATATTGCCCCACCGGTTCCAGATGCAGGAAGCTGTAGAAGGCCGCCACGCCCTCGACGCGGGCGCGGGAGAGGCCGAGCTTGCGCGCTAGCTCCGTCACCACAGACGGTGCAAGCCAGCCATGGCCTTCCTGGAGATCACGCAGGATTTGCACCAGGCGGGTCGCGTCACCCCCGTGCAGGGCCACCACTTCGTCGATGCTAGGGTGGAGGTCTTGATGGCGCAGCATGCAATGCAGATTACACCTGTTTTGTGAATGCCGTGTAGATGCAACCGCCTTCTGAGTCAGCGGCAGAAGTCAAAATACCAAGGACAAAATGCCCCTGTGAAGAGCAGGGTCTGGATGACCAGGCGGCCCGTCGGACCAGGTCCGCACCCTGCTAAACTTGAATCGCCCACAGTTTTCGCCCCATCCCCCATGGTCCCCCACCTCACTACCGCCCTCACCGGTCCCCTGCTGGATCTGGAAAAACAGGTGATCTCCGCGCAGGCCACCATCGAGCACTGGTTCCGGGTGCAATGGCACGAGCACACAGCACCGTTCTATTCCTCGGTGGACCTGCGCAATGCCGGCTTCAAGCTGGCGCCGGTGGACACCAACCTCTTTCCGGGCGGCTTCAACAATCTCAATTCCGCCTTTCTGCCCTTAGCGGTCCAGGCGGCACAGGTTGCGGTGGAGAAGATGTGCCCCACCGCTCAGCGCCTGTTGCTTATTCCAGAGAGCCACACGCGCAACCTCTACTATCTGCAGAACGTGGCGGCGCTAGCCGAAATCCTGCGCAAGACGGGGCTAAAGGTGCGCATCGGCAGCCTGATCCCGGACCTGAGCGAACCCCTTCTACTGGACCTGCCCGATGGTCAGGTGCTCAAGCTGGAGCCGGTATTGCGCGAAGGGGATAGGCTGAAGCTGCGTGAGCGTGCTGCGGCGGCCGGCTGGTTCGACCCTTGCGCCGTGCTGCTCAACAACGACCTTTCCGCCGGAGTACCCGACCTGCTTGAAGGCCTAGACCCGGCCCAGACCTTGCTGCCTCCCCTGCACGCCGGCTGGGCCACCCGGCGCAAATCCAACCACTTTCGCGCCTACGAGAAACTCGCCCATGCCTTCGGGCAGCTCATCGGCATCGACCCCTGGCTT
>DAITOH010000269.1:0-1560 GCA_036834225.1 Thiobacillaceae bacterium
TTAACTCTTATGGGTCATTCGCCAAACGCTCGCGCATCAGGCCCGTGGGCTGGTCAGTCCGCGAGCGATGCGCACACGCCATTCCCGCGGCCCGCTCTCGTGTATGGCGCGTCCTGCACTGTCCACCGCCACCGTCACCGGCATGTCGCGCACCTCGAATTCCTGGATGGCCTCCATACCGAGCTCAGGAAAGGCCAGCACGCGGGCAGCGGTGATGGCCTTTGCGACCAGGTAGGCCGCGCCGCCCACGGCCACGCAGTATACGGCACCGTGCCGGCGGATGGACTCGATCGCCTCGGGGCCGCGTTCTGCCTTGCCGATCATGCCGATGAGCCCGGTTCGCTCCAGCATCAGGTCGGTGAACTTGTCCATGCGCGTAGCGGTGGTGGGCCCGGCCGGCCCCACGGCCTCGCCGGCCACGGCCTCCACGGGGCCGACGTAATAGATGAAGCGGTTGCGCAGGTCGACCGGCAGCGGCTCGCCGCGGGCGATCATGTCAGCCAGGCGCTTGTGGGCGGCATCGCGTCCGGTGAGCAGTTTGCCCGTCAACAACAGGCGCTCGCCGGCCTGCCAGCTGGCCACGTCCGCCTTGGTGAGGCGGTCCAGATCCACCCGCCGTGCGTCGACGGCAGCGTCCTGTGTGATCTCCGGCCATTCGGACAGCGAAGGCGGCTCAAACCGAGCGGGCCCGCTGCCATCGAGGGTAAAATGCAGGTGACGGGTGGCGGCACAGCTGGGGATCAGCCCCACGGGCAGGGAAGCGGCGTGAGTGGGGTAGTCGCGGATCTTGACGTCCAGCACGGTGGTCAGCCCGCCCAGCCCCTGGGCGCCGATGCCCAGGGCGTTCACCTTGTCCATGAGCTCCAGGCGCAGCGCCTCGATGCGATTGGCCGGGCCGCGCTCGCGCAGTTCGTGGATGTCGATCGGTTCGAGCAAGGACTCCTTGGCCAGAAGCAGGGCCTTCTCCGGCGTGCCGCCTAGCCCTAAGCCCAGGATGCCCGGCGGGCACCAGCCGGCCCCCATCTGCGGCACCTGATCCAGCACCCAGTCGACGATGGAGTCGCTGGGGTTGAGTACCGCGAAACGCGCCTTGTTCTCCGAGCCGCCGCCCTTGGCCGCGATCCTGACCTCCACCCGATCGCCCGGCACCAGCTCGACATGGAGCACGGCGGGGGTGTTGTCACGGGTGTTGCGCCGCGCGCCCGCGGGGTCGGCCAGGACCGAGGCGCGCAAGGGGTTGACCGGATCGGTATAGGCCTGACGCACGCCCTCGTCCACCATCTCTTGCAGGCTCATATCCCCCTCCCAGCGCACCTGCATGCCCACCTTCATGAACACCACGGCGATACCGGTGTCCTGACAGATCGGTCGATGGCCTTGCGCGCTCATGCGCGAATTGATGAGCAACTGAGCGAGGGCATCGCGCGCCGCGGGGGAGGCCTCCTTTTCATAGGCAGACCGCAGCGCGCGGATGAAATCGACCGGGTGATAGTACGAGATGTACTGGAAGGCGTCCCGAAGGCTCTGGATCAGGTCTGTCCCACGGATGAGGTTCATGGT
>DAITOH010000270.1:0-1556 GCA_036834225.1 Thiobacillaceae bacterium
AGACCCCCAGTGGACAGCCAACTCCTGCTTGCCGCCCTCATCCTGGGCATCGTTGAGGGCCTAACCGAATTCCTGCCCGTGTCCTCGACGGGTCACCTCATCGTCGTCGGCAGCCTGCTAGGCTATACCGACGAGCAGAGCAAGGTGTTCAAGATCGTCATCCAGTTGGCCGCGATCCTGGCGGTGTGCTGGGAGTATCGCAGCCGTATCGGTCTGGTGGTCGAGGGGCTGGCCGCGCATGACCCGGTGCAGCGCCGCTTCGTCGGACACATCCTGGTGGCCTTCCTGCCGGCGATGGTCCTGGGTGTGATGTTCCACGGCCTGATCAAGACCTATCTGTTCAACCCTTTGACCGTCGCCGGGGCCTTGATCGTCGGCGGGCTCGCGATTCTGTACATCGAGCGGCGGGTCTATCGACCGCGCTTTTATTCGGTGGATGCGCTCGACTGGCGTACGGCGCTAAAGGTGGGTTTCGCCCAAGCATTGGCCATGTTTCCGGGCGTCTCCCGCGCCGGTGCCACCATCATGGGCGGGCTGGTCTTCGGGCTGTCGCGCAAGACGGCCACCGAGTTTTCCTTCTTCCTGGCCATCCCGACCATGCTGGCGGCCACCGTCTACGATCTATACAAGAACTGGCATCTGCTCAGCCTGGAGCATGACCTGCCGGTGTTTGCCGTGGGTTTCGCCGCTTCCTTCGTCTCCGCCATGCTGGCGGTGAAGGGCTTGCTGCGTTATGTCTCCCACCACAGCTTCGCAGTCTTCGCCTGGTATCGCATCGTGTTCGGCCTGGTGGTGCTGGCCACCGCCTACACCGGCCTGGTGCACTGGGAGTGAGGCGGGGGCACTTCAAGCGACCACGGCCTGACCGGTGAGCCGTGCGATCTCGGCAAGCAGTACATGCTCGTCGAAGGGTTTGCCCATGTAGTGGTTCACACCCAGGTCGAAGGCGTGCTGGCGGTGTTTTTCCGCCGTGCGTGAGGTGATCATGATGATGGGCAGATGCGCAAGCCGGCTGTTGGAACGGATGGCCCGCGTGACTTCGAAGCCGTCTAGGCGGGGCATCTCGATGTCCAGCAGTATCACCGCGGGCAACTCGTCCTGCAGCAATTCCAGCGCCTCCACACCGTCCTTGGCGGTGATGACCCGATAGCCTTCGCGCTGCAGCAGGCGGCTGGTGATCTTGCGCATGGTCAGCGAGTCGTCCACCACCATGATCAGGGGGGGCTGCTCCACCGTGGTCTGAGCCTCTTCCGCCCACGCTTCCCTTACCGGGGCCCTTTCGGCCAGGGCGAAGGGGTTGAGGATCAGGGCGATGCGTCCATCCGCCAGCACGGTGGCGCCGACGATACCCTGGATGCGCACCACCTGGGGGCCGGGGTTCTTCACCACCGCTTCCAAATTGCCCTCTAAGGCGTCGATGTGCAAGGCGAGCCGTTCCGCGCCGGCCCGCAACAGCAAGATGGTGCGGTAGCGCCCCTCGCCGGGCTGGGAGCGGGTGTCCACCAACTCCGCCAGGCTGCGCAGGGGGTAGCGCTCCCCGCCCATCTCCAGTGCCC
>DAITOH010000271.1:0-1555 GCA_036834225.1 Thiobacillaceae bacterium
GCCGCCCTTCTGGTTGACGACGGCGATGACGCGGGTGGTCATACGACCACTTCGCCGTGCCAGCCGAGCGGCGAGAGCCCCCGCGCCATGGCCCCGTCGCGTAGGTGGTGCAGGAAAGCCGCCGGGCCGGCGGCATACAGGTCGGTGCGGGTGAGGTCGCTGTGCGCGGCGAGGATGCGCTCGGCAGCGTGCTGGGCGTCGCGTTCGACCCTCAGGGCGACATAGCTGAAGTTGTCCAGGGCGTCGGCCCAGGAGCGGCAGAGGTTGTCCTGGTAATGGCTTAGCGCCTCGGCCACCCAGTAAAGATGCATGCTCTCGGCCATCTCCAGCGACATGGCATGCTGGACCAGGCTCTTGATTGGGGCGAAGCCGTCGTCCCAAGCGGCGAAGATCACCGGCCGGCGTGACTCCATGTTGATCACGAACGACCCCCACGGCCCCTCGATGGTGACCGGATCCTCCTTGCGCAGATCGTCGAACACCTTGCGCGCGAACGGTCGGTTGTCGCGGCGGATGTGCAGCTCGATGTGGCGGTCCTCGCAGGGACAACTGGCGACGTAATAGTCGCCGGCCACGCCGTCGGCGACCAGATGCACCTGCTGGCCGGACAGGAAACGCAGGCGCTGGCTGCGTGGGGTGATCAGGTGCAGTGCGGCGATGTGCTCATCGAGGAGCTCCACCGCCTTGACCTTGGTGACGATACGCTGCGGCTGGATGTCGGTGGCCCCGGCGACACTGGCTTCGATGACGATGTCGGTGACCGCCGTGTTGGAGCACATCAGGAAGGCGCCATCGGCCTTTTCGGTCTCCTTGAGGACGAAGTCGTGCGGGTGCACCTTCTTGACCTCGCCCGAGACCAGGCGTGCACGGCACTCGCCGCAGTTGCCGTTGCTGCAGCCGTAGTTGAGTGGGATGCCGGCGCGCAGGGCGGCCTCCAGGATGGTGTCCGAGCCCTCGACGAAGAACTCGTGCCCCGAGGGCAGTACCTTGACTTGGGCCGACATGATGCGCATCGCGCTCTCCTCCGCCAGCAGGATCCGTCCCCGCTCCGCCTCCTTGGGCACGGCCTGGATCTGGCTTCGCAACCAGTGTTTGAGTGAGGTCACCGCCTGGGCCGTGTCCGCCCCGCCGGTCTTAGCCACGTCGTCGAGCTTGCGCAGCGTCCAGTCGAACAACTGCTCATAGTGCATGAGCAGGGACTTGGCGGCGGCATAGTCGCTCGACAGATCGAACAGCCGGTCCGCCAGCACCTCCCGGTCGGGCAACGCCCGCTCGAAGATGCGCTTGGCGAAGGCCTTTTTCTTGATCTCCTCGACCCGCGCGTACTCGCCGTCGTTTTCCCATTTCACGTCCGGGAAGAGGCGCAGGAGCTCGTCCATCTCCACTTCGCCGTCGTAGGTGCTGATCTCGCCGGCCTTGACCATGCGTTGCAGGGTCGCACGCGAGACACCGACTAAGCGGGCGACGCGGGACAGGGAGATGGTGTGCGACATGCTTCGGATGATCCTAAAAACCGCAGTTGAACACGACCGAAGGGCGGTCCAAACGGGTGGCT
>DAITOH010000272.1:0-1531 GCA_036834225.1 Thiobacillaceae bacterium
GCCGTATCCGAACAAGGTGGTGGTCGTCATGTCGGTTCCCCACGGTCGTTCCGAAGGAGCCGACACCCCCCTCGGGGGAAGGCGAATTTAGCGAGTCGGTCTCCTCTTCATGTCACGGCGGGCGCCGATTCGCATGCGCAAGGCGTTGAGCTTGATGAAACCGCCCGCGTCGCGTTGGTCATACGCCCCGGCATCCTCCTCGAAGGTGGCCATGGCCGGGTCGAACAGCGAATCGGTGTTGGAGTCGCGGCCGACGACGCTGACGCTGCCCTTGTAGAGCTTAAGCCGCACCCAGCCGTTGACATGGGTCTGGGTGTGGTCGATGAGCACCTGCAGGGCACGCCGCTCCGGGCTCCACCAGTAGCCGTTGTAGATCAGGCTGGCATAGCGGGGCATGAGGTCGTCCTTGAGGTGCGCGACCTCGCGGTCCAAGGTGATGGACTCGATGGCCCGATGCGCCTTGAGCAGGATGGTGCCGCCAGGGGTCTCGTAGCAACCGCGAGACTTCATGCCGACATAGCGGTTTTCCACCAGATCCAGACGACCGATGCCGTGCCGGCCACCGAGTTCGTTGAGCTGTGTGAGCAGGGCCGCCGGGCTCATGGCCTGCCCGTTCAGGGCCACCGGGTCGCCCATGCGGAAATCGATCGTCACATACTCGGGCTGATCCGGCGCCTGCTCGGGAGATACTGTCCAGCGCCACATGTCCTCCTCGGCCTCGGCGGCCGGGTCCTCCAGGTGGCGACCCTCGTAGGAGATGTGCAGCAGGTTGGCGTCCATGGAATAGGGGCTGCCACCGGCCTTGTGCTTCATCTCCACGGGGATGCCGTGGGTCTCGGCGTATTGCAGCAGCTTCTCGCGCGAGAGCAGGTCCCATTCACGCCAGGGCGCGATGATCTTGATGTCTGGTTTGAGCGCATAGGCACTCAGCTCGAAGCGCACCTGGTCGTTGCCCTTGCCGGTGGCGCCGTGGGCGATGGCGTCCGCCCCGGTCTCGTTGGCAATTTCGACCAGCCGCTTGGCAATCAGTGGTCGGGCGATGGAGGTACCGAGCAAGTATTCGCCCTCGTAGACGGCGTTGGCGCGGAACATCGGAAACACGAAGTCGCGCACGAACTCTTCCTTGAGGTCGTCGATGTAGATGTTTTCCGGCCGGATGCCGAGCTGCAGGGCCTTGGCCCGCGCCAGCTCGAGCTCCTCGCCCTGGCCGATGTCGGCGGTGAAGGTCACCACCTCGCAATGGTAGTGATCCTGCAGCCACTTGAGGATGACCGAGGTATCTAGCCCGCCGGAGTAGGCGAGCACGACCTTTTTCACGTCGGACATGGCGCCCTTCCCCTTATTGTCAGTGTGCGCTGCCGTCTACAGTAACCACGTTACCGGGGAAGTTACCCACGCGCAAGGCCCGCAGGTCGGTCATCTGGGAGGCATGCTCGATCTCGATGCCCACCACCCGCCCATCCTCCGCGAGGTTGATCACCACGCCGGGTTGTGCCTCCCAGGCGTGCGAGGGATTTTCCGGCGCAAGTTC
>DAITOH010000273.1:0-1496 GCA_036834225.1 Thiobacillaceae bacterium
ATCCTCTTCCTGGCGCTGGCCCTGTACCAGAAGCCCCATGCCCACTATCCCCACCTGGTGGTTGAGATCCCGGGCGGCCTTAGCATCACCTACCTCAACGAGCCCGGCAATAGCATGGCGGAATGCCGGCGTACCCTGGCCAACCTCGCCACCGTCATAGAGACCGCCTGCCCCGTCTGCCGCATCACGGCCCGGGCCTGCCTGACCCGGCTGGACGCCAAACAGCTCCGCTGGCTCTCCGATTTGCCCCTGGACGCCTATTCCGCCCGTCTGCCTGCGGGGGTGGCCATCTACGAGTCCCGGGATCCGGAACTCGCCCGCGCATCATGCCTGGAAAGCGAGCGCCAGTCCATGGGGCAGCCAAATCGGGTCGTTTGCCACCCGCCACACACACCCCGGCCCATCCAGCCTACCACCCATCGCTTAGACGGCAATGCGACCGGTGTTGCGCTGCTCGCCCTGTTAGGTTCCGCCGCCGTTACCTGGCTGATTAGCCATCTCATCATCCGCCACGAAGACCTGCACGCCCATTACACCCACGACCACGTCGACGCCGGCCCGCAGAAGTTCCACGCCCAGCCCACCCCGCGCATCGGCGGCGTCGCCCTCTATGCCGGACTGCTCGGGGCGGCCGGTGTGTTGTCCCTGCCTGTTTTCGGGCTTGCTCTGCCCGAGTACGGCCTGCTTTTGCTGGCCGGCGTGCCAGCCTTCCTCGGCGGCCTGCTGGAAGACGTCACCAAAAAGGTGGGGGTGTACCAGCGCCTGCTCCTGACCATGGCCTCCGCCGCCCTGTGCGCCTGGGTGCTGGGTGCTGTGCTGCCGCGGCTTGACCTGCCGCTGATGGACGACCTTCTGCTCTGGACCCTGCCCGCCCTGCTGTTTACCGTCTTCGCCGTCAGCGGCGTGGCCAACGCCATCAACATCATCGACGGCTACAACGGTCTTGCCGCCGGCTATGCGGTTATCGTGCTCGCGGCCTTAGCCTGGGTCGCCGCCCAGGTCGGCGACACCTTCCTGTTCACCGCGGCCCTGGCACTAAGCGGCGCCCTGCTCGGCTTTTTGGCCTGGAACTGGCCGCGGGGCCGGATCTTCCTGGGTGACGGCGGTGCCTACCTGCTGGGCTTCTTGCTCGCCGAGCTGTCCGTCCTGCTGGTCGTGCGCAACCCGCAGGTCACCCCTTGGTTTCCCTTCGCCCTGCTGATCTACCCGGTGTTCGAGACCCTGTTTAGCATCTACCGGCGCAAGGTGTTGCGCGGCCACGGCGCCATGCGCCCCGACGCCCTGCACCTGCACCAGATCATCTACGGTCGAGTCGTGCGTCACGGTGTGGGCTCCAAAGACCCGCACGACCGCCTCATGCGCAACAGCCGTGTCGCCCCCTATCTGTGGGCCCTGAACGCCCCCGGCGCAATCTGGGCTAGCGTGTTCTGGCAGTCGCCGCCCATGCTGATCGCCGGCATCCTGGGCTTTTGCGTGTTCTACCTGGTGGCCTATCG
>DAITOH010000274.1:0-1491 GCA_036834225.1 Thiobacillaceae bacterium
TACGGATTCAGGTACGTTTTAAGTCCGAGATGCTTTTTATGTACAATGCGCAGATTTGTTGGCCTGGCCAGGCGTGCTGCCGATCCGGATATCCGAGATCGGTAGTGCATGAAGGTGGATGTAAAATGGCGCGGCAAACCGGTGTGGGCGGTGCACCGGACGCCGGAGATGCTGGGCAAGCATGAGGACAAGCGCATCGACCCTCGCTCGGAGAACACCAGTCAGCAGCCCGATTACTGCAAAAACCAGACGCGTTCCATCAAACCCGAGTACTTCATCGTCGTGGGCATTTGCACCCACCTGGGCTGCTCACCGACCTACCGCAAGGAGATCGGGCCGGCCGACTTGGGCCCGGACTGGCCGGGGGTGGTTCTGCCCCTGTCACGGTTCCCGTTTCGACATGGCGGCGCGCGTGTTCGCCGGCTCGCCCGCACCCGTCAACCTGGTGGTGCCGCCACACAAATATCTCAGCGAGAGCAAGGTGCTCATCGGCGAGGACCAGGGCACCAGCGCCTGATTTCATAGGGATCTAGACCATGGAGAAACTGCTCAACTGGGTGGATGCGCGCTTCCCCCTGACCGCGACCTGGAAGGCCCACCTGTCGGAGTACTACGCGCCGAAGAACTTCAACTTCTGGTACTACTTCGGTTCGCTGGCCCTGCTGGTCCTGGTCATCCAGATCGTCACCGGCATCTTCCTGACCATGAACTACAAGCCGGACGCGAGCTTAGCCTTCGCTTCGTCGAGTACATCATGCGTGACGCGCCCTGCTGCTGGCTGATCCGTCATACCCATTCCACCGGGGCCTCGGCCTTCTTCATTGTCGTCTACCTGCACATGTTCCGGGCCATGCTCTACGGCTCACACCGCAAGCCGCGCGAGCTGATCTGGATCTTCGGCGTGCTAATCTATCTGGTCCTGATGGCCGAGGCCTTCATGGGTTACCTGCTGCCCTGGGGCCAGATGTCCTATTGGGGTGCCCAGGTGATCGTCAACCTGTTCGCCGCCATACCTTTCATCGGCGAAGACCTGTCGATCTTGATCCGCGGTGACCATGTCGTCTTGGATGCCACACTGAGCCGCTTCTTCGCCTTCCACGTGATCGCCCTGCCGCTCGTCCTGCTCGGTCTGGCCGCCGCCCACATCGTCGCCCTGCACGAGGTGGGCTCGAACAACCCGGACGGCGTGGAGATCAAGCAGAAGGACGCGCAGGGGCGGCCGCTGGATGGTATTCGCTTCCACCCTAACTCATGGTGAAGGACATCCTGGGCGTGGTTGTCTTCCTGATCGTGTTCTCGGCCATCATGTTCTTCGCGCCCGAGATGAACGGCTATTTCCTCGAGGCCAACAACTTCATTCCGGCCGACCCCCTGAAGACGCCGGAACACATCGCTCCGGTCTGGTACTTCACCCCCTACTATGCGATCCTGCGCGCCATCCCACCGATGTTCGGCTCCCAGTTCCCGGGCGTGCTGGCCATGGGGGTGGCG
>DAITOH010000275.1:0-1461 GCA_036834225.1 Thiobacillaceae bacterium
CCTAGCGCCAGCGCGCCTTCCCGCAGCATGCGCATGGCGCGCTCCAGCGCGTCGGGTGCGCCCTTGACCCCTAGCTCGATTTCGTAACCGGTGCGACGTTGCGGGTCCAGTCGGGGCAGGCTGAAGACACGCACGCCGGGATGGTCACGCTCCACCGCCTCCATAAGAGGGGTCAGCGTGGCCTCGGCCAGTCCGCGCACGATCATCGAGGCCTCGGCGCGCGCCTCGCCGTGAAGGCGTCCGGCATAGCGCACGTCCAGTACCCATTCCAGCATGGGCCAGGCCATCTCCGGAAAGCCGGGCACGAAGTGATGCTCCCGCACGGAAAAACCGGGGATGCGGTTGTAGGGGTTGGGGATGATCTGCGCTCCCTCGGGGAATTCACCCATGCGCAGACGCTCTGGCGTCACCGGCTGCCCGACCTCTAGAGTATGTTCGGTGATGAGCCTGGCGGCCTCCGGGTGCAGGGTAAGCGGCAGCCCCAGGGCCTCAGCGGCGGCCTGTCGGGTGTGATCATCTGGTGTCGCGCCGATGCCACCGGTGCAGAACACAATGTCATCGCTGGCGAAGGTCTTAGCCAGGGTGGCGCTGATGAGGGGACGGTCGTCGCCGAGGTAATACACCCAAGCCAGGGCGAGCCCGCGCCGCGCCAGGATCTCGCGCACGCCGGCGAAGTGCCGATCCTGCCGTTTTCCGGACAATATCTCGTCGCCGATGATGATCAGTCCGAAGGCCATGAACTGCTCCTCTGATAGCACTCGCCCGGATTATGCGGATGTTGCCCGCCCACGGCGAGCCCACCCCATGCGTACCGTGCGGTGCAAGGCCATCGGCGTCCTGGGGTAGAATCCGCACCGATTGCGGACATCGAAAGGGGCACACCATGAAGAAGATCGAGCACGGTCTCGAGTTGCTCATGTTCAACAGCCGCTGGCTGTTGGCACCGTTCTATATCGGGCTGGTGGTGGGCATCCTGCTCATCCTGATCAAGTTTACCCAGGAATTCTTCCATGTCGTGAGCCACATCTTCTCGGCCAGCGAAAGCGAGCTCATCCTGGCGGTGCTGACCCTGGTGGACATGTCCCTGGTGGCCAACCTGCTGCTGATCATCATCTTCAGCGGCTACGAGAACTTCGTCTCCAAGATCCATACCGGCGAGGACCACGAGGACCGGCCCGAATGGATGGGCAAGGTGGATTTCTCGGGCCTGAAGATCAAGCTCATCGCCTCCATCGTCGCCATCTCCGGCATAGAGCTGCTCAAGGCCTTCATCAACGTGAGCTCCTACGACAACACCCAGCTGGCCTGGAAGGTGGGCATCCACGCCGTACTGGTCGTCTCCGGCGTGATGTTCGCCCTCATGGACCGCATCGCCGAGGGCAGCGCCGCGAAGCACACCTGACTTCGGCCGGGCGTCGTGCGCGAATACCTCGACATCTACTGCGAGCGCACGGCGCCGGG
>DAITOH010000276.1:0-1455 GCA_036834225.1 Thiobacillaceae bacterium
CCGTTCTGGCAGATCGAGAACCACGACTGGGTGCTGGATCTGGGTGGTCGGCTGCTGCGGTTCGTCTTCACGCCCTATGCGCACTTCCCAGGCGCCTTCTGCACCTTCGACTCCCAGGAAGGGGTGCTGTTTTCCAGCGACCTCTTCGGTGGTTTTACCGAGGGCTTTCAGCTCTATGCCAGGGACGAAGGGTATTTCGAATCGGTGCGCCCGTTCCACGAGCACTACATGCCGAACCGCGACATCCTGGCCCATGCGGTCTCGCGGCTGGAAGAGCTGCCCATCAGGATGATTGCGCCGCAGCACGGCTCCATCATCCCGCAGCATCTGGTGCGCTTTATGATCGAAAAGCTCAAGGTGCTGGACTGCGGCCTGTATCTGCTCGCCCAAGAGGACACCAATATCCAACGCCTCTCCAAGCTGAACCGTGTTTTGCGCGACATCACGCAGGCGATGGTGATATACCGGGACTTCAAGGATATCGCCCCAGCGCTGCTAAACATCGCGCAGCGCCTGCTTCCGGTCAGCAACTTCGAATTCTATGCCCGAGTGCAGGGCGACGAAGTGTTGCATCTCGTACCCGAGACGCGCTACCGCGGCGCGCTCGTGGTGCCACCGCCGTCGCTCAAGGCCGTTTTCGGCATGGACTACAAGACCTGGACGGAGCGCTATGGTTGCTGCCATCAGAACGCGTGTTACCGTATGGTCGACGCTGCGGCGGAAGCCTTGGGCTTTGAGGGGCCCGCGCTCATGATTCCGCTGTTTGCGCCCTCCGAGGGCACTATCCAGGCGGTGGCGATCGCCCGCTTGACCCGGGAGGTGGAAACCGGCGAGGACGTGAATCAGATGATCGAGCAGATGAGCGCCCTGCTGCAGGTTGCGGTGGAGCGCGAAACCATCTACCGCATGCTCGATCTGCAACGCCAGGAGTTTTACGAACGTTCCATCCGCGATCCCCTGACCGGGCTGTTCACGCGCCTCTACATGCAGGACACCATGCGTCGCATGATGAGCCTGCATGACCGGGATGCCAACGCACAGATCGCCCTGGCCCTGTTCGACGTGGACCATTTCAAGCGCATCAACGACACCTACGGCCACAACCAGGGTGACGAGGTGCTGCGCCGGGTGGCCGGTGTGATTCAGGACAACATACGCGAGGGCGACCTGCCGGTGCGCCTCGGCGGAGAGGAGTTTGCGGTGTTCATTGCGGGCCAAGCGGTGGCCGGAATTCACGAGATGGTGGAGCGCATTCGGCTGAAAGTTGCTGAAGAGCGATTCGGGGGTGAGTTGGACGGAGTCACCGTCACGGTGAGTGCCGGCATTGCCGTGCGCCGCCAGCAGGAATCTCTCACGGACCTGATCCAGCGCGCCGATATGGCGCTGTACGAGGCCAAGAATAACGGGCGCAACCGGGTGTGCGTGGCGCCGTAGCGGTTATGCGCATTGCTTAAA
>DAITOH010000277.1:0-1431 GCA_036834225.1 Thiobacillaceae bacterium
GCGGTGCTTCTCCGTCCTCGGCTGCCGTGCCGCCTGTCGGCAACCGGGGATATAGCGCGCTGACCCCAACGCCCGCGGCTGCCGACCGCCTGCCTGCATTAACCGGGGCAGCCGATGTGCCATGAGCGCCTAGCTTGTATCTTGCGACCCCCGCCGTTACCTTAGCGGTATACCATCTGCCCCATCCCAGCACGCAGCATGACTTCTAGCTGGAGTGAATACTTGCAAACCCAAGGCGCCGTCATGCAGGACGGCGCCGTCCGGGACTTCGGCGACCCTGCCGCCGAGCTCAACGCCGCGCGTGACGGCCTGGTGCTGGCCGACCTGTCCCACTACGGCCTGATCGCCTTTGCCGGCGAGGATGCGCAGACCTTCCTGCACGGCCAGATCACCAACGACCTGCGCGACCTTAAGGAGGACAAGGCGGTATTTGCCGGCTACTGCTCAGCCAAGGGCCGGCTGCTAGCCAATTTCCTCGTCTTCCGGCGCGCTGCCGACATCCTCCTTATGCTGCCGCGCAGCCTGCGGGAGCCGATCCAAAAGCGCTTGAGCATGTTCGTGCTGCGGGCCAAGGTCAAGGTGCGCGACGCCTCCGACGAGTGGGTCGCCCTGGGCCTGTCGGGACCGGGTGCAGACCAGCTCGTGGCCACCCGCTTCGGCCAGACCCCGGCCGCAGTCATGGATGTGGTCCAGGGGCCAGAGGGCTGGGCGGTACGGCTGGGTGAGACACGTTTCGATGTCTTTGTAAACCCGGCAGCGGCCGCGGGACTCTGGCAACAGTGGACGGGACACGCGAGACCCGTAGGCACCCCGGCCTGGGACTGGCTCACCGTCAAGGCCGGCGTGCCGGTCATCCTGCCCGCCACCCAGGATCATTTCGTGCCGCAAATGACGAACATGGAGCTGCTGCAGGGCGTGAGCTTCCAGAAGGGCTGCTATCCCGGCCAAGAGATCGTGGCGCGCAGCCAGTATCTGGGCAAGGTCAAGCGGCGCATGTACCTGGCCCATGTCGAGGCTGCGGCCTGGGCAGGATGCGAACTGTACAGCCCCGACCTGCCCGGCCAGGCCTGCGGCATGGTCGTGAACGCCGCCCCCGCCCCGGAGGGCGGCACCGACCTGCTGGCAGTCTTGCAGGTGAGCAGCCGGGACGCCGGCGAGGTGCATCTTAGCGCACCGGACGGCCCCCGCTTGGTCTTCAACCCCCTGCCCTATGGCCTGGATGACTAACAGTGGGGCATTTAGCGATAGCCGATCCGGCATGGCCTACACCTATTGTGTCTGGTACCGCGTCACGGATGACAGACCGGACAGGTAGACCGTGCTGCGCAGCATGATGGCGCGGCTTAGCCGCACCGGCATCACCGGCCAGCTCATGAAGAAGTGCGACGAGCCCCGCCTCTGGATGGAGGTCTATCAGGGAATTGCCGATGC
>DAITOH010000278.1:0-1431 GCA_036834225.1 Thiobacillaceae bacterium
CGACCTCCGCCGGCCTGGTGGTCGTCCGCCGTGTGGGTGGCGGTTGGCGGCTGTTGGTGCTTCGGGCCTGGCGCAACTGGGACTTCCCCAAGGGTCAGCTCGAGCCGGGCGAGACGCCGTTCGCTGCCGCCCTGCGCGAGACGGCCGAGGAGACCGGGCTCGCCGCCCTCCGCTTCCCCTGGGGTGAGGTCTCGATCGAAGTCGGCCCCTACGGCTCGCGCCACAAGATCGCCCGCTACTATCTGGCTAAGACCGATCAGGCCAGCATCCGTCTGCCGGTCTCGCCCGAACTGGGCCACCCCGAGCACCACGAGTGGCGCTGGGTCAATGCCAACGAGGCGCGCCGGCTGCTGCCACCCCGCCTGCAACCCGTCCTCGACTGGGCCATGGGCATCCTGCAGCATCCGGCCTGATGCGGCCCGCCTTCCTCCCCGAGCTGGTCAACGATCCCTTCGGCGACCCGGCCCTGTTCGTGGACATGCTGTTCGAGGGCCGGGCGCTGCTGTTCGACCTGGGGGACCTGCATGCCCTGGCCCCGCGCAAGATCCTGCGCGTCACCGACATCTTCATCAGCCACTGCCACATGGATCACTTCATGGGCTTCGACTGGTGGCTGCGCATCTGCCTGGGGCGCGAGCGCGGCGTGCGCCTCTACGGCCCGCCCGGCTTCATCGACCAGATCGAGGCCAAGCTCAAGGCCTACACCTGGAACCTGGTGCATCGCTACGAGAACGACCTCTGGCTGCAGGCGCACGAACTCATGCCAGACGGCGGCCTGCGCCGGGCGTCCTTCCGCGTGCGGCACGCCTTCCGCCGCGAGGAGGAGGGTGTGGCGGTTTGTGATGACGGAATGTTGCTGGCCGAGCCCGGCTTTGGCGTGCGCGCCGCCGTGCTCGATCATGGCACCCCCTGCCTGGGCTTTGCCCTGGAGGAGGCGCGCCATGTCAACATCTGGAAGAACCGTCTTGCCGAACGCGGGCTGCCCGTCGGCCCCTGGCTTAGGGGCCTTAAGGCCGCCGTGCTGGCCGGGGCAGATGCAGATACCCCTATCGCCACCCCTGCCGGCGACCGCCCCCTGGGCGAGATGATGTACTGTCTGCAGATCACGCCGGGGATCAAACTCGCCTATGTCACCGACGTTGTGTATCACCCGCAGAACGCCGAACGCATCGTGGCACTCGTCCGCGATGCCGACTGGCTGTTCATCGAAAGCGTCTTCCTTAACGAACTGGCCGAACGCGCACAGGAGAAAAAACACCTCACCGCCGCCCAGGCCGGCCGGCTGGCTCGGGCAGCCGGTGTCCGGAATGTGGTCCCTTTTCACTTCTCGCCCATTTACCGGGAGCGCGAGGCGGAATTGCGCGCCGAGTTGGAACGGGCCTGGCGGGGTGGCTACCAAGGCAGCTCGCGCCCGTCGTAGCGGTAGAAGCG
>DAITOH010000279.1:0-1398 GCA_036834225.1 Thiobacillaceae bacterium
GATGCAGGTTGCGCCTGACGGTCGCAGGCAAGCCTGAACACCTCGCTTGCGCCACGCGCAAGCTGGACACAGGGGCGAGCGAGGCCCGCGTAGGCCGGGATATGGTATCTGGAAGCACTACGATCGTCCTCTGGCACCAAGCGACTGAAGGCATGGGCCGGTCTAATTTAATCTGGGGCCATCCCTCACCAAAGATCGGCAGTGACGTCGCCTTGACCTTGGGCGCGAAGGCTGCGTCCAGGACGGCTAGATCCAGCTTCAGGCTGCCTAAGCCACCGGTGCGTCGCGGCTCGCGGATAGGGATCAGGCGCACGGCGGGTACGCAGTGATTGGCGATGATGACCTCCTCGCTGGCCTAGGCGGCCTTGACCAGCCGGGAGGGCTGGTTGCTGGCTTCTAGCATGCTGACTTGCATGGAGCGTCTCGGATCGGGACTTGTATCTGCAGTCTAACGTCTCTGGCCAACTTGGCCAAGTTGTTGCGCTTGCAAGCGGCGCGATGTAGCCGTTCATGGCCAAATGGCCGCCCCTGCCGATGAAAGACGTCGCTGACGGCCATGAACGGTCCTTCTCCCCTAGCCACTCCCCCAGCGGTGGAGGGGAGCGTCGTAAGTCGCTTCGCGACTTTTGCGGTAACGGATATCACCTCACGTGTCATCAGGCGGAGGTGAACACGGCGTTCGATACGCTTCCTGAACTTGCGCGAAGCGTGAGACCATAACCCGCAGAAGACCGTGCATCGCCGCATGTGGATTCCCCCCCCTCCTGGTCCGATTGACCGCACGCCATGAGCACCCGCATCTGTATCGTTCGCCACGGCGAGACGGACTGGAATGTCGAAAAACGCATCCAGGGCCAACTCGACATCCCGCTCAATGCCACCGGCCGCGCCCAGGCCCTGGCCATGGCCTACAACGCCGCGCACCATCGCTTCGCCGCCCTCTACAGCAGCGATCTGAGCCGTGCCATGGACACCGCGCGGGCCATTGCCGAGCGCAATGGGCTGGAGGTCCGCATCCTGCCGCAGATCCGCGAGCGCAACTACGGCATCTTCGAGGGCCTGACTGCGGCCGAGGCGGCGGTGAAATATCCTAAGGCGCACGCCCGCTATGTCGCCCGCGACCCCCACTACGACTTCGAGACCGGTGAGAGCATGCTCGCCTTCGCCGCCCGCATCACCAACGGCATCGCCTGGATGGTCCGCCACCACGTCGGCCAGACCATCTGCGCAGTCTGCCACGGCGGCGTGCTCGACATCCTCTACCGCAAGGCCACCGGCCGGCCCCTGGAAATGCCGCGCGACTTCGTCATCCCCAACTGCGCCCTGAACTGGTTTCACTTCGACGAGCACGGCTGGCACCTCGAGAAATGGGCCGACCGTCACCACCTCGAGCATGTG
>DAITOH010000280.1:0-1389 GCA_036834225.1 Thiobacillaceae bacterium
CTTGGGCACGAAGCAATACATCATGCCCAGGAAGGCGGCGGTGAGGAAAAACCCACGGCGTTGTGGCCGTAACACCATTGCTTCATGACATCCTGGGCACCGGAGGATAGGCTCTAGGACTTGAGGGTGAATAGGCCCACTGGCACGGCCAGGTTGTTAACGCGTATAAAAGCGCCGCGGCCAGGATGAAGACCAGGGACATGACGGCGAATTTCTTGGTGATGTCGTAGTTGTACTGCTACGCAACTTGGGTTTGGCCTGCAGCCATGATGCCCTTTGCTTGCAAAGCGATCGCTCGCCGATCACTTGCCGACAGCCCGTGCTCGGCCTGGTGAGCGCGCACACCGGCCATCGGCCATGACGGTCAGGGAAATACAGCCGGAGCGCGGCCCTACCCGCAACGGCATCAGGCTGGCCCTGCCCGCATCAGGGTCTTAAGGTCGTGGGCGATGTCCTCCGGGCGATGGGCAAAGGGGAGGAAAAGGCGCAGGCGCCCCTTGGCATCCAGGACATAGCTGCCCGCGGTATGGTCCACCAGGTAATCGGTTGCACCCGGCTCGGTATGCTTGCGATAGGTGATCTTGAACTCGCGCGCGGCGCGGGCGACCTCCTCGGGCGTGCCGTATAGGCCCAGGAAGCTGGGGTGGAAATAAGGCACATAGGCCTTGAGAATGTCCGGTGTGTCGCGCTCCGGGTCCACGGTGACGAACAGGACCTGCACGCGCGCAGCCTCCTCGGGCGACAGGATACGCAGCGCCTGGGCCACGTCGGACAGCGTGGTGGGGCACACATCCGGGCAATGCGTGTAGCCGAAGAACAGCACCACCAGTTTGCCGCGGAAATCGCTCAGACTGCGCCGTGTGCCGTTATGATCCGTGAGATCCAGCCGGCGGCCGAAATCGGCACCGGTAATATCGGTGCCCCGATATTCCGCCTTGGGGGTCGGCTGGCCACAACCGGCGGCAAAAGCCAGTGCCAGCACAAGCAGTAGCGCCGCCCAACCCGAGCCGTGGCGTGGCCGCACGAGGTTCATAGCGCTATGGCGCCCTCAGGCAGGTCGGCCAGGCGGTACTTGCCGGTCTGTACCGCCTTAGCCAGTTTCTCCAGGGTCATGCCCTGCAGCAGGCTGATGATCTTCTCCTTCACCGGGGCCCACTTGGCGTGCAGGGGGCAGGCGGTGGCATCGGAGCACTCCTTAAGCCCCAGGATGCAGCTCTTGGTGAAGTCCTGTCCCTCGGTGAGCAGCAGGACCTGCATCAGGTTGGTCTTATGCATGCCCTCGCGCAGACAGAAACCACCCAGCCGGCCGCGGAAGGAGTCGAGCAGGCCCTGTTTGCAGAGGTTTTGCAGGATCTTGGCCAGATAGGCCGAGGGCACGTTTAAGCGATC
>DAITOH010000281.1:0-1324 GCA_036834225.1 Thiobacillaceae bacterium
AGAACTGTTCGGTAGCCTTTTCGTTGCCGCTTTGTCCTCTGCCGTGCCCGAGGTCAGCATGCCCGCCCCAGGCCATCGACGGATCTAACAGGGTCATGCTGTGGTTATTGTTGCAGATAGGATAACCCAGGGTGGTTTTAGCCGCCTGTCAACGCAAAGACGGCTACTTACGCGGCCGTCGGAAGCGGTTTGGGGTGGGCTTTAGAGGTGGGGTTCGATCTGCCGCCGCAACCATTCATGGAAATGCACCATGCCATCCTCCATGGGCGACTGGTAGGGCCCTTCCTGGCTTATCCCTTGCTCCCGCAGCGCTTTGCGCCCGCGGTGCATGCCGTAGCAGATATCGTCGTCCTCGACCGCCGTCTCGAGATAGGCGGCCTGCTCCGCCTCCTTGTACTCGGGCTCGAACAAGGCGATGTCCTCGGGGTAGTAGAACTCCACCACGTTAAGGCAGCTCTCCACGCCGGTGGGCACGATATGGCTCACCACCAGGGTGTGCGGATACCACTCCACCATGATGTTGGGGTAATAGGTAAGCCAGATGGCGCCGTGCTCGGGCTCGCGTCCCTCGCGGTAGCGCAGCACCTGCTCGTGCCACTTGCGATAGACCTCGCTGCCGGGTTTGGCGAGATGGCTGTTGACGCCCACAGTCTGCACCGAGAACCACTCGCCGTACTCCCACTTGAGCTGGTCGCAATCGACGAAGTGCCCCAGGCCGGGGTGATAGGGCACAACGTGGTAATCCTCCAGATAGACCTCGATGAAGGTCTTCCAGTTGAAGTTGTAGGAGGTGATGATGGTCTTGTCGTAGAGGAAGCCGCTGAAGTCGAGCTCACGCGCAGCGGCCATGTCGCACAGATCCTTTTGCACATCACGCTTGCCCGCGAACAGCATGCCATGCCAGTTCTGTAGCTGGGTCTTGTCCAGGTGCAAGCAGGGGTTGTTGGGGAAATGCGGCGCACCCAGCAGCTTGCCGTTTAGGTCATAAGTCCAGCGGTGAAACGGACAGACGATGTTGTTGGCGTTGTTTTGCGTGTTGCCGCGGCCCTTGAGCATGAGGGCCTGGCGGTGACGGCAGACGTTGGATAGCAGTTCCACGCCGTTTGCGTTGCGCACCAGCATCTTGCCGCCGCCATGCAGCCAATCCAGCACCTGATAGTCGCCGAGCTTAGGCACCATCAGCTCGTGCCCGACATATCCCGGGCCGTTCTTGAACAGGAGTTCCAACTCCAGCTCGTAGATCCTGGGGTCGAAATACCAGTCCACCGGCAAAGCGGGGCTGACCTTAGTGAGAACAGAACTACCTGCCAGATCCGACATGGCC
>DAITOH010000282.1:0-1322 GCA_036834225.1 Thiobacillaceae bacterium
AAAATGGACCGCTCTTCCCACCGGCGCAGTAGATCAGCCTCAAGTCCGACAGGCTCCTAGAGGGTGTCCGTCTGTATCGAGCGGTATACGGGTGTGGCTCAGAGCACGAGGGGGTAGCGGCCCAGGTGTAAGTATTGGGCCCCCTCGTGGGATAAGCGGGATTCCACCAGCACGAATTCCCGCACAGGCCAGCGGATGGGTTGAGTTGCGGGGGCATCCGGTCTGCAATCGGCGTTGCGCACGAGGGTGACATGCGGCTTGTAGGGTCGCCGGTCATACGGGATGCCGAGTCGATCCAGCGTGCCTTTAAGGCCCGTGACCAAGTCTGTCAGCGCCTGATGCGGCTCGCTCGTCGTCATGAAAGCGATGCGGTTGTGCCGCCAGCATTCGGACTGATCGAAGACCATCTCGAAGGCCGGCAGCCGGATGTCCGCAGCTGCGTTCTTTAGGACGGGCACGGTGCTTCGGGGGAGGTTGCCGACGAAGACCAGGGTCAGGTGGATCGTCTCCGCCCGCGTTCGGCGGCCGCCCCTGAGCTTATGCAGCCGTGCGGCCACCCGGTCGAGTTCGCTGCGCACGCGCTCATCCGGCCACAAGGCGAAGAAAAGGCGGGCCTGATCCGGGGCGTGCGAGATCAGGTCCGCACGATCAGGCATACGGCCTCCGCGGCGATGCCCTCGCCCCGGCCGGTAAATCCCAGGCGTTCGGTGGTGGTGGCCTTGACGTTCACGGCCTCGGCCGCCAGGTCGAGGTCGGCGGCGATGTTCGCGCGCATCTCGGCGATGTACGGTGCCATGCGCGGGGCCTGGGCGATGAGCGTGGCATCGACGTTGCCCGTGCGCCAGCCGGATGCGCGCAATTGGCCGGCGACGTGGCGCAGCAGCTCGCGGCTGTCTATCCCCCGGTAACGCGGGTCGCTGTCGGGAAAGTGGTGGCCGATGTCGTCTAGACCCGCTGCGCCAAGCAGGGCATCACAGATCGCGTGCAGCAGCACGTCGGCATCGGAATGGCCGGCCAGTCCGCGATCATGCGGGATGTGCACGCCGCCGATGATGAGGCGCCGCCCCGCCGCGAAGGCGTGGACGTCAAAACCGTGACCGACCCTAATGTTCATACGTCCTCCTGTGCGATATGCAGGGTCATGCGTCGATGCGGGATGCCCGCCTCCATGAAGACCTCCCCCTCCGCCCGGAATCCCATGCGGGCGTAAAACGGCAGGGCGTGGGTCTTAGCGTGCAGCGTAACCGTGGTGAGTTCCCTGTCCCGCGCGCGTTGCAGCACTGCCTAAGCCAAGGCGAAGCCTATACCCCTGCCGTGCTAAG
>DAITOH010000283.1:0-1299 GCA_036834225.1 Thiobacillaceae bacterium
TCCCTCAGGAAGGCCGTGCAGACCTGATCATCAGCCCCGTTCGCCATCATCCGCTGGAGGAAAGACCACCATGAACAAATCCGATCTCATCACCGCCGTCGCCACCAAGGCCAACGCCTCCAAGGCCGCCACCAGGACCATCATCGACGTGGCCATGGAGGTCATCACCGAGGCCCTGTCCAAGGGCGAGAGCGTTCAGTTCGTCGGCTTCGGCACCTTCAGCGTGCAGGAGCGCAAGGCACGCACCGGCCGCAACCCCCAGACCGGCAAGGAGATGAAGATCCCGGCCAAGAAGGTGGTGCGCTTCAAGGCGGGTGCCGCCCTCAGCGCCGCCGCCAACAATGCGAAAAAGAAGAAATAAGCCCTATCGCCGACCCCGTGCCGGTGGCTGACCGCCGCCGGCCCATGTCACCCGGCGCTGCACGCCGGGCGAGATGCCTGGATACCTCCCCGCCATGAAACTCGCCACCTGGAATGTCAATTCCCTGAAGGTGCGCCTGCCCCACCTCATGGACTGGCTGGCAGTGCGGCAACCGGATGTGCTGTGCCTACAGGAGACCAAGACCGAGGACGTCAACTTCCCCCTAGCGGAGATCGAGGCGGCCGGTTATCGCGCCCTCTATGCCGGACAGAAGACCTACAACGGGGTCGCCCTGCTCGCCAGGGATGTGGCGACGGATCCGGTCATCGCCATCCCGGGGTTCGAGGACCCGCAGAAGCGGGTGCTGGCCGCCACCGTCGGCGACACGCGGGTCGTCTGTCTCTACGTGCCCAACGGCCAGAGCGTGGGCTCGGACAAGTACTACTACAAGCTGGACTGGCTGGATGCCCTGATCAACTGGATCGCCGATGAGTTGAAACGTCACCCGCGCCTGGCGGTGCTGGGCGACTTCAACATCGCGCCTGAGGACCGGGACGTATATGACCCCGCGGCATGGGCCGGCCGGGTGCTGGTGTCGGAGGAGGAACGCGCCCGCTTCCGCGCCCTGCTGGATCTTGGACTTAAGGACGCCTTCCGGTTGTTCGGCCAGCCCGAGGGCAGCTTCAGCTGGTGGGACTATCGCCTGGACGCCTTCAGCCGCAATCTCGGGCTCAGGATCGACCACATCCTCCTGTCGCCTGCCCTAGCCGAGCGCTGCTCCGCCTGCCAGATCGATACCGGGCCCAGGAAGCTCAAACGGCCGTCTGACCACGCCCCCGTCATCGCGCAGGTGGACTGAGGCACCCGCGGTCGCCTCCGGCGATGCATATCGACCCGATCGGCACCTCGGATGCAATGCGAACTTTCGCAAAGGGGTG
>DAITOH010000284.1:0-1296 GCA_036834225.1 Thiobacillaceae bacterium
ATGAAGGTCATGGGCATCGTCGGCTGGAGCGGCAGCGGCAAGACCACGCTCATCGAGCGCCTGCTACCCCGCTTTGCCGAGCTTAGGCTGCGGGTGTCGGTGATCAAGCAGAGCCATCACGACATCGACCCTGACCCGCCCGGCAAGGATACCTGGCGCCATCGTCAGGCCGGCGCCTGGGAGGTCATGCTCTGCACGCCACACCGCTGGGTGCTGACGCATGAATTGCGCGCTGCGCCCGAACCTAAGCCCAAGGAACTGCTCGGGCACCTCTCGCCCTGCAACCTGGTGCTGGTGGAGGGATTCAAGCGCGCCGCCTACCCCAAACTGGAGGTCTGGCGCAGCGCTTTGGGCCGACCGCTGCTGCAGCCGGAAGACCCGCTGATCCTGGCGGTGGCGAGCGATGTGCCGCTACCCGGCGTGCGGCATTATCATCTCGACGATCTTAAGGCCATCGTCCATTTCATTCTGGAGGCGAGTCAAGACCATGCCTGAACCGATGCTGACCCTGGACGCTGCCCTGGCGCGGCTGCTCGATGCAGCCGTGCCGGTGGCCGGAACCGAGCGCCTGCCGGCACAGGATGCCTTGGGCCGCATCCTGGCAGCGCCGGTCGTGGCCGGGGTCGACGTACCGCCGCTGGACAACGCCGCCATGGACGGCTATGCCTTAAGGACGGCCGACTGGGCCGAGGGGCGCCGGCTCAAGGTCGTGCAGCGCATCGCTGCCGGCACGGTCGGCCAGGCCTTGCGGCCCGGTGAGGCGGCGCGCATCTTCACCGGCGCCCCTGTCCCGCCCGGCGCGGATGCGGTGGTCATGCAGGAGGCGTGCGAGGCGCTGGGCGACGAGGTCCTGGTCAGCCGGGCCCCCCATCCGGGGGAGAACATCCGCCGCGCCGGCGAGGACATGGCCGTCGGGCAGACGGTGCTCCAGGTCGGGGATCGCCTGACGCCCGCCCGGCTGGGGGTGGCGGCCTCGGCTGGCGTGACACAGCTTGAGGTCTATCGCCGGCTGCGCGCGGCGGTCTTCTTCACCGGCGACGAGCTGGTCCGCCCCGGCCAGCCCCTCGCGCCCGGAAGAATCTACAACTCCAACCGCGCCACCTTGACCGCCCTGCTGCGTGGGTTGGGCTGCGAGGTGCTGGACCTGGGCGACGTGGCGGATGATCTCGCCGCCACGGTCGCCACGCTCGAGGCCGCCAGCCGGCAGGCCGACGTGGTCATCACCAGCGGTGGCGTCTCGGTAGGGGAGGAGGACCACGTCAAGGCGGCGGTCGAGCGCTTAGGCCGCATCGAGCT
>DAITOH010000285.1:0-1282 GCA_036834225.1 Thiobacillaceae bacterium
CCCCTTGTTCGAATACTCTGGGGCCTGTGTGGGCTGCGGCGAGACCCCCTACATCCGGCTCGCCACCCAGCTCTTCGGCGACCGCATGCTCATCGCCAACGCCACCGGCTGTTCCTCCATCTACGGCGGCAACCTGCCCACCACGCCCTACACCACCAACACGGAGGGGCGGGGCCGGCATGGAGCAACTCCCTGTTCGAGGACAACGCCGAGTTCGGTCTGGGGATGCGGCTGGCGGCCGATTTTCTGATGGACCATGCCCGTTCCCTGGTGCGGGAACTGGCCGGCGAGATCGGCGCCGACCTGGCCGAGACCCTGGTGACGGCCAAGCAGCGGGACGAGGCCGCCATCCGCAGCCAGCGCGAGCGCGTGGCCGCTCTGGTGGGCAGGCTGCGCACGAGCGCTCATCCCCGGGTGGGGGAGCTGGCCGGCGTGGCCGAGTGGCTGATCCGGCGCTCGGTCTGGATCACCGGCGGCGATAGCTGGGCCTACGACATCGGTTATGGCGGCCTGGACCACGTGCTGGCCCTGCCCTACGACGTCAACATCCTGGTGCTGGACACCGAGGTCTATTCCAATACCGGCGGCCAGACCTCCATGGCCACCCCCCTGGGGGCGGTGGCCAAGTTCTCCGCCGGCGGCAAGCCTACCGCCAAGAAGGACCTGGCGCGGCTCGCCATGGACTATGGTCATGTCTATGTCGCCCATGTGGCGTATGGGGTCAAGGATGTGCACACCTTGCGCGTGTTCCACGAGGCGGAGCGCTATGCGGGGCCTTCGCTCATCATCGCCTACAGCCCCTGCATCGCCCATGGCGTCGACCTGGAGCACAACCTGCGCCAGCAGGACTTGGCCGTGCAGACCGGCCACTGGCCGCTGTTCCGCTACGATCCCAGGACGGAGTCAGGGGCAACCCCCTGCGGCTGGATTCGGCTCCACCCAGCAGGCCGCTGAAATCTCATGGAAAGCAAGACCCGCTTCGCCATGCTCTGGCGCTGCAATCCGCAAGCCGCAGCGGCCTTCCTCGATGCCGCACAGGACGAGGTCCGGCGGCGCTTCGCGCCCTATCAGGCCATGGCCGGCCGCGCCAGCTCGAACGCCGGGCAGGGCAGGGGCGCAAGCCCGGCCGACACCGGCGACGTGACACCGAAGGCAGGATCCGGCATAACCTGAAGGTTAGCCTTCGCTAGAGACTCGCTTCGCTCGTTTTCTCGGTCGCTGCGGCTTCGTGCGCCTTGCGCTCCGCCCGCTCGCGACGGTCGTGCAGACCTTCCCTAATGGA
>DAITOH010000286.1:0-1238 GCA_036834225.1 Thiobacillaceae bacterium
CACCGCGGCCTGGTTGGGTCGGCCCTCATGCGCAACCTTAAGGCCCGCGGCTACACCCAGCTGCTCACCCGCACCCACGCCGAACTGGACCTCACCGATCAGGTGGCGGTGGAGTCCTTCTTCCAGGCTGAGCAGCCCGAATACGTCTTTCTTGCCGCCGCCCGGGTGGGGGGTATCCTGGCCAACAACACTTACCCGGCCGAGTTTATCCGCGACAACCTGGCCATCCAGACCAACGTCATCCACGCCGCCTACAAAGCGGGCGTGCGCCGCCTGCTGTTCCTGGGCTCGTCCTGCATCTATCCGAAGCACTGCCCGCAGCCTATGCGCGAGGAATATCTCCTCACTGGCCCCTTAGAGCCCACCAACCGCCCTTATGCCATCGCCAAGATCGCTGGCATCGAGATGTGCTGGAGCTACAACCGCCAGTACGGCACGCGCTTCCTGGCGGTCATGCCCACCAACCTCTACGGCCCCGGCGACAACTACCACCCGGAAAACTCACATGTCATCCCCGCCCTCATCCGCAAGTTCCACGAGGCCAAGGTCAAGGGCCAGCCGACGGTCAGCGTCTGGGGCACCGGCACGCCCAGGCGGGAGTTCCTCTACTCGGACGACATGGCCGACGCCTGCGTCTTCCTGATGCGCCTGCCCGACGCGCAGTTCGACGCCCTGCTAGGCAGCGACGAGGCCAAGACCGGCGTGTTCATGCCGCCGCTAGTGAACATCGGCGTAGGCCATGACCTGACCATCCGGGAACTGGCGGAGATGATCAGGGCGGTGGTGGGCTATTCGGGCGAGATCGTGTTCGACACGACGAAGCCGGATGGCACGCCGAGGAAGCTTCTTGACGTTTCCAGACTGGCGGGCATGGGGTGGCAGGCCCGAACTACCCTGCAAGAGGGTCTCGCGGCGGCCTACGCCGATTACCTGGTGCATTATCACGCAAATAACTCGTCATGAAACCGTGACTTTTTCCGCCATGCCGCGTTGCAAGCCCTCGCCATATGTCCAATAAGGCTGCGGGTTTGCGCTTTGCCTGTCGAAAGAATCCATCGGTTTCATCCTATCAAGGTATTTGCAAGGCACTGCACTAGCCAGCTAGGCCATGGTTAAGTGGCGAGGCGGTCCGCAGTTGGTGGGTTTTATCTGCTCACCTCGAAGGTAGCGGGGGTGGATATGAGCAATAGTGAAATCCTGGTGCGCGTCAACATGGACGCTGCGCCAGGCGGCATGGA
>DAITOH010000287.1:0-1224 GCA_036834225.1 Thiobacillaceae bacterium
GAAACCTGCATGGTATGAACGTACTACCACGATGAAAGGCGGGCTGCGGTCGACGAGTGGTGTGCTCAGTTCGCTCCGGCCTGGGCCAGGGTGCCGTTGCCGTTTGGGCGCGCGATGGGATAGTCGCGCGGCAGCAGCACCCACATGCGGCCGCGCTGCCTCATGGCGCCGGCCATCTGGCCGGCCTCGTCGCCGAAGCCCCAGAAGAAGTCGGCGCGCACGTTGCCGCGGATGGCGCCGCCGGTGTCCTGCGCCAGCACGAGGCGTTCTAAGGGGACGGTGGAGTTGGGTCGGGTGGTGGCGAGCCACACCGGCGCCCCCAGCGGGATGGCGGTGGGATCGACGGCGATGCTGCGCTCGGCAGTGAGCGGCACGCCCAGGGCGCCGAGCGGGCCTGGAAGGTCGTTCGGCAGTTCGCGGAAGAAGACATAGCTGGGGTTGACGTTGAACAGCTCGGTCAGGCGCTGCGGATTGCGCCGGCCCCATTCCTTGATGCCCTGCATGGAGGCGCGCTCCAAGGGCAGCTCGCCGTTGTCCACCAGCCACTTGCCGATGGAACGGTAGGGGTGGCCGTTCTGGTCGGCATAGCCGACGCGGACTATCTCCCCCGTCTCCAGCCTGACACGTCCGGAACCCTGGATCTGCAGGAAGAACAGTTCCACCGGGTCATCCACCCACAGCAGCTCGCGGCCCTTCAGGGAGGCTAAGCCCATTTCGATCTCCGCGCGGTCGTAATAAGGCACCACCCGGCGACCGTCTAGCCGCCCACGCAGGCGCAGGTTCCTCAGTTCCGGGTAGAGGGCGGACAAATCCACTACCAGCAGGTCATCCGGCGGGCCGTACAGGGGGTAGCGGTACTTCTCGGTGGGGGTGCGGCTGCCGCGCAAGAGGGGCTCGTAATAGCCGGTCACCAGGCCCTCGGCGCTGCCGTCGTTCTGGAACACCTGATGCGGCGTGAAGTGACGCTCGAAGAAGGCACGGGCGGTGTTTGCATCCGGCGTACCGATCTGGGCGGCGGCCTTGCACACCGCATCCCACAGGGCCTGATTCCTCAGCACGCGGCATGAATGTAGCAGGGCCGGCCAGGCCTGGCTTAAGTCGTCCTGTTGCCAGTTGGGCAGGTCCCGGAAGGAGACCGTCTTGACCCTGGGCAGGGCCAGGGGTCTGACCGGTGCGGGGGGGGTGGCTGCGGGCGGCTCGGCCGCAGGGGGCGGCGCGGGCTGG
>DAITOH010000288.1:0-1192 GCA_036834225.1 Thiobacillaceae bacterium
GGTCTCCGCCAAGGACAAACCCGTCACCGCGCTGGGTACCTCTCCCACCCGGACATGGCCTTGCGCGTCCCGCTCCAGCCAGCGCCCGTGCGCGCCGCCTAGGTAATCGATGATCTCCGGATGGTGGGAGATCAGGACGGCCTGCGCCACCGATTCACCGATCGCATCGTCCAGATTCAACAACCACGGCTGAATCTCGCGCAAGGCGAGGAAGTTGTCGGGTTCGTCGATGAACAGGGATATCCCTTCGTCCTTCATGCCAAACACCAGGGTATAGAGCGCGATCAACATCCTCTGCCCATCGGACAACTCCGAAAAATCGTAGGCGATGGGCCGGCCTCCACCCGGAGGTTCGAAAAGCGCCTTCAGGGCGCGTGCATCCTCGCCAGCCTCTTTCAGGCTCAGGGAGTCGAACCCTGGCAATACCGATTTCAATTTGGCGAGCAGGGTCACCATCGCCCCCATATGCTCCTGGGCCAGATGCCGATACCAGGAAACAAAGTTTTCCATCCGGTGGGTCAGCCGCTCCTGTTCACCGCGGCTCTCCCGCTCCATCAATGCCGGCATCGGGCGCACGACGATCAACTTGGCCAGTTCCCGCTTGAACCGGGTCAGCTTCTGGTTGTCCGAGCGTTCATGCAAGGCACCCACGCCCGACAAGGTCCAGTCGAAGGGATACTGCGGCCCTTTGCTTTGGTCGTCCCGATAGAGTTGGGCCATCCCCTCCTTGCAAGCGAATAGCGGTTCGCCGTTCAAGTCGAGCTTTTCCTCGAACACCCGCATGCGGCGCCGGTCAACATCGTGATCGATGACGAGGCTGTAGGCATAGCTGCCGTCTCTTGCCGCGATCTCGAGCTCGAAGCGCTGTTGTTTCCCCATTTGCCAGCGCGTCAGATCGGCCGTGGGAAAGACATCGTGGACGCGTGCATTCCCGATGATGAATTCCTGCAAGCGCCGCAGGACATCGAACACGGTGGTCTTGCCGGACCCATTGGCGCCCAGCAGTAGATTGATGGCATCGAAGCGCAGCTCGAAGTTGACGAGGCAGCGGAAATTGTTGATGTAGATGCGTTTCAGCATGTCCGTTCTCCCATTGCGCCTGCACGTGCAGGATGTGTCACAACCCCAGGCCCTTCTTCCGTGCCAGCACGCCGTCCACCCAACGACTTTCCTCGCTCGACTTCGGATAAAG
>DAITOH010000289.1:0-1189 GCA_036834225.1 Thiobacillaceae bacterium
TCATGGGCCCCGGACCCTCCGACGTGATGGGGCGGGTGCTCGCGGCCATGGCCCGGCCCACCACCGGCCACCTGGACCCCGCCATCCAGGTCATGATGGGGGAGCTCAAGCAGTTGCTGCGCTACCGCCTTCCAGACCGAGAACCGGCTGACCTTCCCCGTCACCGGGGCGCAGTCGGGTGCGGCTGCGTTGGCGGCAATCGCCCGGTGGCATGGCACGCTCACCCTCATGGACTGTGTTACCTCGCAGGGCGGCAGCCCCGTGCTGATTGACGCCTAGGCATAGACGCCGCCTATGTACAGGCCACCAAGGCGTGCTAAGTTGGGTCTTTGCGCTGCCGGGTTTAGCCGCGGTGTCTTCCACCCGGGTCTGAGGCTAGCAGGCGGGAGGCCTGATGCTAAAGCAGGATCTTTTGCCCGGTTCGGAGCCGACATTGACCGGCGTGCCAAGCAGCCGCGCCAGACGCGCGACGATGGCTAGGCCCAGACCCAGCCCCTTGTCCCGTGAACGCTCCGGGTTTATGAGCTCTAAGTATTCCTCGATCCTGCCCGCCTCCATGATGCCGAGGGTAGGAACTTCGGGTCGTACCGCCGTGTAATCGAGCAGGCGCTTTAGGGTGACGATGTTGCCGAGCAGACAGTCATACTCGGTAGTAGCGGCCAGATGCCGGGTGATGTCCCGCTCACTGTCTGCAGGGCCTGCTCCGCCTTATGCAGGATGCGGTTGGAGAAGTACAGGGTCAGAAGGAGGAGTCCGACCAGGGCTGGCGTGAGGGCGATAGACTTCCTTCAACTCCGACAGGCTCCTTGGGTCTTCGCTTGGGGTAAAAGACGCATCTTCTCGCCACCAGCACGGCCTCGGTCCGGTTGTTCACGTTGAGCAGCCGAAAGATGGTGGCGAGATGGATCTTCACCGTGCCCTCGGTGACACGCAGGGCCTTAGCGATCTGGCGGTTACTCTTGCCCAGGGCGAGTTCACGCAAGACCTCCATCAGCGCCAAATCCAGCTCGCCCGCACGCTGCGCGACCTCGAAGGCGGACGGATAGTCCTTTGCCTTAACGATCCCGATGTGCGCATCCAGCTTAAGCAGCAGTAGGCTTGATCCCTTCACGGAACAGGGGGTCGCCCGCCCAGCATCCTCAATCTGTCCTCCCCGCGATAAAGACCGGGATTTCGCCCGGATCGGGCG
>DAITOH010000290.1:0-1169 GCA_036834225.1 Thiobacillaceae bacterium
TTCTCGACGTGTTCCACACTGCCCTTGGAGCGGGTCTCGGCGTCCTGGATGACGGCGACGGCTTCCTTAGAGGCCTGCTGCACCTTGCCGATGATGCGCTCGATATCGCCCGTGGCGTTCTGGGTGCGGCCGGCCAGGGTGCGCACCTCGTCCGCCACCACGGCGAAGCCGCGGCCCAGTTCGCCGGCGCGGGCCGCCTCGATGGCGGCATTCAGGGCCAGCAGATTGGTCTGTTCCGCGATCTCGCGGATCAGGCCGAGCACGCGGCCCACCTCCCGGCTGTCGCTGTCCAGACGGTGGATCACCGCCACCGCCCCCTTGAGCTGGTCATTCATGGCCTCGATGGCGCCCAGGGCCTCGGTGGCGGTGAGCGCCCCCTCCCGCGCCTGGGCATCGGCGGACTTGGCGGCCTCTGCGGCCGCGCGGATCTTGACGGCCACGTCCTGCACGCTGGCGACCATGTGACGCAATTCGCTGGCGAGGTCCTCGGTGTCCTTGAGCTGGCGCGCTACACCGTCCTGGGAGCGGGTCGCGGTCCCCACCAGACGCTCCGTGGCCTGGGTGAGCTGTTCGGTGGTGCCGCGCACCTGCCCAAGGATGCTGGCAAAGCGCGCCAGCATCGCATTGAAGGCCGCGGCGGCATGACCGATCTCATCGCGGCTTTCGACCGGCACGCGCAGGTTCAGGTCGGATTCGCGTTCCACCCGGGCCATGGTCTGCGCCAGCAGGTTGATCGGGCGGGAGACGACGCGCAGCATGAGCCAGATCATCAGGCCGAAGCCCAGGCTGAAGATGCCCACGTGGATCATGGCGCTGGTCAGGCCGCTGGCGCGGATGCCGGCGTCCACCGGGGCTAGGTTATAGGTGATGCGCACCGCCCCCGTCACCGTGTCCTGGGGCACCTGATGGCAGCGCAAGCAGTTGATGCCGCGGGTGCGTTCGCTGGCGCGGAAGGGGCGGATGAAGGTCAGGCGGCGCCCCTCCGCCGTGTCCTGGATCACGCGCACCTCCTCGCCGGCCAGGGCCCTACGGTCGAGCGCGTCGGCGGGGGCATCCTCGGCCGGACCCGGACCATATTGCTGGACAACGGCGGGGCCGCGGATCACCCGGGCCTCGATGATGTTTTCCTGGGCGAGGTAGGTCTTGCGCAATTCGCGCCGCTCCTCCAT
>DAITOH010000291.1:0-1142 GCA_036834225.1 Thiobacillaceae bacterium
TCTCTGCGAACCGTTCACGGACGCATGGCCACCCCTGCCATAGAAAGACGCGGGCTATGGCCATGAACCTTGATTCCTCGGTTGACCGCTTTATTGTCTTCGTAAAGCCGCATGATTGCTCAACGACGTGCCTTCGATCGCGCCCACCATCTGGGTGAGCGCCCGCTTGCGCGGCTCAAGCGGGCGCCTGGCTTTGTGTGGTCCTCCCTCCATCCCTCGCTGCGGCTGCCGACCAGCGCTGCGCGCTGTCCTGCGCCCTGCGGGCTGGTCGCGCTAGACACTCGTTTGGATCGCCCTTCGGGCGTGTTCAACTGCGGTCTTTAAGGTCATTTCCGCTCCGCATCCCCCCGAGATGTGCCCTCCAGCGTCTGTGCAGGCTCCTCGGGGATAGCTGGCGCGACGATCAGGTCAGTCTGGCCCCGCCACCCCAACCCGCACCGCCAGCCAGCGCAGGCTGCCCTCCACCATCTCCCGGAACCATACCGCCCCCGCATCCGACAGGGTGAAACGCGCCAGCAGCGCGACTTTCCCCGGCGCAAGCGGCAAGGCGGTGGATGGCTCGATGCCCGGCAGGTGACCAGGTTGAGTTTGCACGCTAAGGCGAAATGCTCCAGGCGCCAGGCGCGCTCCTCATCGGCATCGTGCGACGGCCGGCAAGCGGCCACCCATCCGCAGCGGGGAGCACGACGATCTCGCCGCTTACCTTAGCGGCGCCCTAGCCGCTCACGGCGTGCACGCGCGCCCCCGTCGCGGCCACCTGCAGCGCTAGGCCGAGCGCCAGGGCACACTGCACGGCCAAGGCCGCGATGGTAAGCCTGCTATCGCGGCTAGGCCCGGCAAGACAGATGAGAGTCGCCTAGGATAGCGGTAGCAGGATAAGCTAAGCTGACGGGTTCCCAGGCCCCGGTCGCCTCTTCGCTTAGGCCGGTGCGGCCAGTTGCGCACATACAGAGCGCGCGCTAGTCCAAGGGCAAGGGCGGTGGCTGTTACCGCCAGGGCGACGAAGACAAGACCCACCCCCAGCTATCCGCCTGCCCCTCGGCTAGAGCCCACAAGACCAGCGCGAAGATCAGCGCGTGCAGAAGCAGGCGCTCATTCGCGCGCAGCCGCCCGCGCTGGTGGGTTGTCGAAACGCAGCCGGT
>DAITOH010000292.1:0-1135 GCA_036834225.1 Thiobacillaceae bacterium
ACGCCGCTTGTCGATATGATCATCCGAGATCACCCACACGAAACAGCCTCGCAATCATCCGGGACCTGACACAACTGCGGTTTTTAGGATTATCGTATTCATCCTGCCTGCTCTCCTGGAAGACGAAATGTCGGGGGGAGGCCGGTTGGGATTAGACTGCAAATTCCGCTCTGACACGGCATGCGTCAATTGGCTCACAAGTCCTTTGTCGAGATCCGTCACCTGCGTTTCGCCTATGGTGAACGCCAGATCCTGAAAGACATCAGCCTCGACATCCCGCGCGGTCAGGTGGTGGCGGTGCTGGGCGTGAGCGGTTGCGGCAAGTCCACCCTGCTCAAGTTGATCGGCGGTGAGGAAAAGCCCGACAGTGGCGAGGTCGTGGTGGACGGGGAGATCGTACACAGGCTGGACAACGACGGTCTATACCGGCTGCGGCGCAAGATGGGGCGCATGTTCCAGGAAAGCGGTCTGTTTAGCGACCTCACGGTGTTCGAGAACATCGCCTTTCCGATGCGCGAGCACACCGATCTGCCGGAGGAGATGATCCGCGACCTGGTGCTGATGAAACTGCACGCCGTGGGCCTGCGCGGCACGCACGGCATGATGACGGGCGAGCTCTCCGGCGGCATGTCCCGCCGGGTGGCCCTAGCGCGCGCGATCGCCCTCGACCCGATGCTGATCATGTACGACGAGCCCTTCGCCGGCTTAGACCCGATCTCGCTCAACGTCATCGCCAACATCATCCGGCGCCTAAATGACGCCCTCGGGGTGACCAGCATCGTCGTCACCTATGATGTGGCCGAGGCCCTCAAGGTGGCCGATTACGTCTACTTCATCAACGACGGGGTGGTGGTGGCCCAGGGCACGAGCGCGGACATGCTGCGGTCGGAACATCCCTTCGTGCACCAGTTCGTGCACGGGGAACCGCACGGGCCGGTGCGCTTTCATTACCCGGCGCAGGCACTGGCGCAGGACCTGGGCCTCTAGGACCGGGCTGCGGCCAAACGGGCGGCGCGGTGTCGGGCTGAAGCTCGACCTTGTATTGTGAAAGCATGCTTGCCAGTCGACCGAAGTCATTGACGGCCGAAATCGGCTGGGGCATACCTGGGGGACGCCCCAGGTTCGAGCGACGGGA
>DAITOH010000293.1:0-1130 GCA_036834225.1 Thiobacillaceae bacterium
GTCGTGGTTTATGCGGTGCGCTCAGCCGAGCGCGGTGTCCAACACCATCATGATAGCGAATCCGCCCATCAGGCCCAGGGTGGCCGGGGTCTGATGGCCGTTGCGGTGCGTCTCCGGGATGACCTCGTGCGAGACCACGAAGATCATGGCGCCGGCCGCCAGGCCCATGCCGATCGGGTAGGCCAGTGCCAGGCCGCTGGTCAGTCCCACCCCCAGCAGGGCGCCGACGGGTTCCATCATCCCGCTCAAGGCCGCGATCATCACCGCCCTTGCGGCGGACATGCCGATGGCGCGCAGTGCCATGGCCACGGCGAGGCCTTCGGGGATGTCCTGGATGGCGATGGCCGTGGTCAGCGGTAGCCCCACCGAGAGGTCGCCGCGGGAGAAGGCCACGCCGATGGCCATGCCCTCGGGCAGGTTGTGCAGCGCGATGGCCAGCACGAATAGCCAGACGCGGTTGATGCGTTCGTTGCCGGCGCCGCAGGGGCCACCGTGTACGTGCTCGTGCGGGGTGAACTGGTCCAGCCCCAGCATGAGCAGCACCCCCAGCCCCAGCCCGGCCACGACGGTGAGCGCGGCCAGCGCGCCGCTGCCGGTCATCTCCTCGCCGGCGGCGATGCCGGGCAGGATGAGGGAGAAGGAGCTCGCCGCCAGCATCATGCCGGCCGCGAAGCCGAGCATGACGTCCTCGGTGCGCTGGGCCAGGTGCCGCAGAAAGAGGGCGGGCAGGGCCCCCAGGGCGGTGGCGGCGAAGCCGGCCACGCCGCCCAGCATCGCCAGTCGCAATGCGGCATCAGCCTCGCCGGTAACGACCTGCCACAGGCTGCTTGCAAGGAGCAGCGCCACAGCCAATACGGACGCCGCCAGACCCAGGGCCGTCCAGGGGTGCTGATGCGCCTGGGTAAGCCAGGCCGCAGCGAATGAAGGCGGTGGGGATGGCCTTGCGGTGTCCACGTCCGTCATGCCTCGAAGCGGTTGTCCTGCGTCAGATAAGGTCTGACGTTAGCGGGGATTCCCGTATGCACGATACCGCCTTTCGGCATCGAACAGCGCGCTGCCCGCCCGCGTCAAGTCCTCGCATCACATGCACCGGGTTCGTCCTGTGCTCACCCTGATTACACACCCGCCAT
>DAITOH010000294.1:0-1130 GCA_036834225.1 Thiobacillaceae bacterium
GCGGTTGACGCGCGAAGGGCGCCACACCCGGCTGTGCGCCGCTGCGGACGAAGGGCGGGCCCTGTCCGATCCGACCGCAAAGACCGTGCTGGTCATGGACCTGGTCGCAGGGCAGGGGGCAGGCAGTCCGGCCCTGGCGAAGACTTACCGGACGGATCCCCTGGCCGCCCCCCTGATCTACATCTCGCGCCGTGACGACATGGCGGCCCGGCTCGTGGCCCATCGTGCTGGGGCGACGCGCTATCTCACGCAACCCGTCGACATGGACCGGCTCATGCTGCTGTTGGATGGGTATCTGCTGCGCCCGCCGGAGCGTCCCTGCCGGGTCCTGCTGGTCGAGGCCGACGCCGAGCGCCTGGCGCGTCATGCCACCGATCTTCGGGCCGCGGGGATGGAGGTGGAGGCGGTGGACGACCCGCTGCAGGCGCATGCGCTCGCCGTTCGCTTCCGCCCGGAGTGCATACTGCTGCAACGGGACATGCCCGCCTGCAGCGGCGATGAACTGGCTGCCGTCCTGCGGGCGGATGCCCGTTTCCTCGACACGCCCATCGTCTTCCTCATGTCATCCGCCGGCGAGGGCCAGCCACTGCCGCAGCTGGAGGGTGGCGGCGAGTCCTGCCTGCCGGCTTCGGTCTCGCCCATGCTGCTCACCGCCGGCATCACCCTGAGGGTCAGACGGGCGCGCAGTCTGCGCCGTCTGAACGAGGATCTGCGCGCTGCCTTGCGCGATGGCCGGCTGTTGCGCCTGGCCCTGGACATGCATACCCTGGTCTGCATCACCGATGCCGCCGGAGTCATCGCCTACGTCAATGACGCATTCTGCCGGGCGAGCGGCTACCGGCGGCGCGAGCTGCTGGGGCAGAGCTTGAGCATGCTCAGATCCGAGGCGCATCCGCCCGAGTTCTACGCCGCGTTGTGGCAGACACTCAGCCGCGGTGAGGTCTGGCAGGGGCAGTTCTGCAACCGGCGTAAGGACGGCAGCCTCTACTGGGTGGACACCTCCATCGTGCCTTCCATGGATGACGGGGCCAGACCGGCCCGCTATCTGTCATTGGGCACCGACATCACGCGTCTGAAGGCGCTGGAGGCCCGTTTCCGAGCCGCAGATTCCACCGACGGTGCGGTCTAGG
>DAITOH010000295.1:0-1084 GCA_036834225.1 Thiobacillaceae bacterium
CGCCCCCCTCCCCTATACTCGGGGCATGGCCAGTACCACCTTTGACACCCACAAATTCGTCCGCAGGCTGCGTGATGCCGGCATGCCCGAAGGACAGGCCGAGGCCCTGGCCGAGGCGCAGCGGGAGGCCTTAGCCCAGACCCTGGATAGCCAGATGGCGACCAAAGCAGACATCTCGCGCATCGAACTCAAGCTCGTCGAGCACGATGGAGAGCTCAAGCTGATCAAGTGGATGCTCGGTCTGCTCCTAGCCGGCGTGCTGGCCCTGGTGCTCAAGACCTTCTTCCCCTGACCGGCCGGCCCCGGCAGGGTTGACCTGCGCCGCATGTCCGACATCCTGAGCGAGATCCTTGCCGTCAAGCAGGAGGAAATCGCCGCCGCCCGGCGCGTCGAGCCGCTGGAGGCCCTGCGCGAGGCCGCGCTGCGGGCGCCGCCGCCGCGCGATTTCATCGGCGCCATCCGCGAGCGCATCGCCACAGGCCGCCCGGCGGTCATCGCCGAGATCAAGAAGGCAAGCCCCAGCAAGGGCCTACTGCGCGCAGACTTCCGCCCTGCCGAGATCGCCATAAGCTACGCGCGTGCCGGTGCTGCCTGTCTGTCCGTACTCACCGACCGGCAGTTCTTTCAGGGCGCACCCGAACATCTGCAGGAGGCGCGCGAGGCCTGCACCCTGCCGGTGTTGCGCAAGGACTTCATCGTCGACCCCTACCAGGTCTACGAGGCCCGGGCCATGGGTGCAGACTGCATCCTGCTCATCGTCGCGGCCTTCAAATCCCCCGCCCCCGGCGTGGGCGGCGGGTACCATGTCACCGCCCTGCGCGAACTCGAAGCGCTCGCCCTCACGCTGGGCATGGCGGTCCTGGTCGAGGTGCACGACGCTAACGAGCTGGCAGCCGCCCTGCAGTTGCAAACCCCCCTCATCGGCATCAACAACCGCAACCTGCGCAGCTTCGAGACTCGCCTGGAGACCACCTTGGAGCTCCTGCCTAAGGTTCAGCCCTGCACGCCCTCCCCCTCGACCGGGGAGGGCCGGGTTGGGGGTGATGCGGGCACAGCGCGCATCGTTGTCACCGAGTCGGGCATC
>DAITOH010000296.1:0-1050 GCA_036834225.1 Thiobacillaceae bacterium
CGCAGGGCGGGTCCTGGTCGCCGACGCCGACCCCCAGAACACGGCCCTGCGCTGAGCCGGTGCGGGTTCGGGTTTCCCGGCCGACATCGAGGACCTCTCCGGCGAGGAGGGCAAGCTACACAAGCACCTCGCAAGCGTCTGGACGACTACATCGTCATCGACAGCCCGCCCCATGCCAGCACCCGGTGACCGAGAGCGCGCTGCGCTTAGCCGATCTCGCCCTGGTGCCGGTGATCCCCTCGCCGCCCGACCTTTAGGCCAGCCTGCGCATCCGTGATGCCATCGCCAGCCTGGAGGTGGACGCCCTTGCGCGAGGTGCGGGCGCTGCTAGATGGCCTCTAAGTCCGCCGGTCGGTCAGTCCCAGGCGAGTGTGCCACCGGTCTGGTACTCGATGACGCGTGTTTCGAAGAAATTTTTCTCCTTCTTCAGGTCGATCATCTCGGCCATCCAGGGGAAGGGATTGGTGGCACCGGGATAGAGCTCGTCCAGGCCGATCTGCACCGCGCGGCGGTTAGCGATGAAGCGCAGATATTCGTTAAACATTGGTGCGTTGAGGCCCAGCACGCCGCGCGGCATGGTGTCTTCGGCATAGGCGTATTCCAATTCCACGGCCTTCTGGAACATAGCCTTGATCTCGGCCTTGAAGGCGGGGGTCCACAGGTGGGGTTCTTCCAGCTTGATCTGGTTGATCATGTCGATGCCGAAATTGCAGTGCATGGACTCATCACGCAGGATGTACTGGTACTGCTCAGCCGCACCGGTCATCTTGTTCTGGCGGCCTAAGGCCAGAATCTGCACGAAGCCAACGTAGAAGAACAGCCCCTCCATGAGGCAAGCGAAGGCAATCAGGCTCTTAAGGAAGGTCTGGTCAGCTTCCAAGGTGCCGGTCTTGAAGCTGGGGTCTGAGAGCACGTCGATGAAGGGCAGCAGGAATTCGTCCTTGGCGCGGATCGAGGGGATTTCGTGGTAGGCATTGAAGATTTCGCCCTCATCCAGACCCAGCGATTCCACGATGTACTGGTAGGCATGGGTGTGAATGGCCTCCTCGA
>DAITOH010000297.1:0-1017 GCA_036834225.1 Thiobacillaceae bacterium
CGCGACCGGCTGCTGCGTGCGGTCATCGCCTGGATCGTGCTGTTCGTCTGCCTGTTTCCCTGGGCCAGGGATCTCTACGCGCTGCTCGCCCACCCCATGCTGGCCTCCCTGCCTCAGGGTGGACAGATGATCGCCACGGAGGTCGTCACCCCGTTCTTCGTGCCGGTGAAGGTGGCCATGATGACCGCCTTCCTGCTCGCCCTGCCCTATATCATGTATCAGGCCTGGGCCTTCGTTGCGCCCGGTCTGTACGCCCACGAGAAGAAGATCATTTTGCCCCTGTCGGTGGCCAGCGTGCTGCTGTTTCTCATCGGCATGGCCTTCGCCTACTTCCTGGTGTTCCCCGTCGTGTTCGGTTTCGTGGTGAGCATCGCCCCCGATGGGGTGGCGGTGATGACCGACATCAACAAATACTTGGACTTCGTCCTCACCCTGTTCATCGCCTTCGGCGTCACCTTCGAGGTCCCCATCGTCGTCGTCGCACTGAGCAAGATGGGAGTGGTGGATATCGCCACGCTGCGCAACGGCAGACCCTATGTCATCGTCGGCGCCTTCGTCATCGCGGCGATCGTGACACCACCCGATGTCATCTCGCAGTTCATGCTGGCCGTGCCCATGTGGCTGCTCTACGAGGCCGGACTGCTGGTGGCAGGTTGGCTGGCCAAGCAAGCCCCCGCCACGCCCGAAGACGAATACCGCCCTCTCTCCGACGAGGAAATGGAGGCGGAGCTAGACCGCATCGAAGACGAGCGCAAGAAGGCCCAGTAGGCCCTCGCAGGCAGTCCCCCGGATACGCGCGGCGGACAGCGGACCAACCGCCCATCCCCCCCATCCGCCCAGTTTGGGCACATGACGGCCACCTTTGCCAAGGGTCTCCTGTCAAGCCGATCGCTTCCGCTTAGCCGATCAAACGGCGCAGATCCAGGAAGTAGAGACCGAGACCCGCAAGACCGTTCGATGCCATAGTCGTCACGCAGTCCGGCGACAGATTGCGCAAGGTGATGCGCTCCCTGCGCC
>DAITOH010000298.1:0-1012 GCA_036834225.1 Thiobacillaceae bacterium
GGTGGCGGTGCTGATCTTATTCTTCCTGCCCTGGCTGGATCGCTCGCCGGTCAAGTCCATCCGCTACCGGGGGCCCAAGTACAAGATCGCCCTGACCCTGTTCGTGATCTCCTTCATCGGTCTGGGCTGGCTGGGCATCCTGCCGGCGACCGAACTCTACACCTGGATCGCCCGTGTCCTGACCGTTGTCTACTTCGCCTTCTTCCTGCTGATGCCCTGGTATACCAAACACGACGCCCACAAACAGGAACCGGAAAGGGTGACCGCAAAATGAACAAGCGACACAACCTCATGCGCTGCGCCCTCCTGGCACTGCTGGCATTGCCCCTCGGCGCCCATGCTGCTGGTGGCGCCGGCGTCAAGCTGGATCGGGCGCCGGTGAACATCTACGACCAGGAATCCCTGCAGCGCGGTGCACGGGTGTTCGTCAACTACTGCCTGAACTGCCACTCAGCGAACTACATGCGCTACACCCGCATGACCGACATCGGACTGACCGAGGCCCAGATCAAGGACAATCTGCTTTTTGCGTCGGAGAAACTGGGCGAGACCATGACCGTGGCCATGCGCACGGCGGATGCCAAGGCATGGTTCGGCGCGGCGCCCCCCGACCTCACCGTCATCACCCGCTCCCGGGGTGCTGATTGGGTCTACACCTATCTGCGCACGTTCTATCGCGACGATACCCGTCCCAGCGGCTGGAACAACCTGGTCTTCGACAAGGTCGGCATGCCGCATGTGATGCACGAACTCCAGGGGCATCTGGTGCCGGTGGTGCGCGAAGTGACCGGTGAGGACGGCAAGCCGCACCAGGTGATCGACCGCCTGGCGCTCGCCAAGCCCGGGAAGATGACGCTGACCGAGTACGACGCACTGGTTGCGGATCTGGTCAACTACCTCGCCTGGATGGGCGAGCCGGCAAAGGCCCAGCGCATGCGGACGGGCGTCGCGGTGATCCTCTTCCTGTCATTGTTCTTCGTCGTGGCCTTCTATCTGAAGAAGGAATTCTGGC
>DAITOH010000299.1:0-1010 GCA_036834225.1 Thiobacillaceae bacterium
TGCATGGCCGAGGCGGCCGCCGGCAGTGTCGTCGAGGTGGTGGAGGTGCCCACGGTCTATCCCGGCGGCGGCAGCAAGCAGCTCACCTACACCCTCACGGGTCGCATCATCCCCTCCAAGGGCCTGTCCACCGACGTGGGCGTGCAAGTGTTCAACGTGAGCACGGCCTACAGCCTATATCGCGCGGTCTACCTCGGTGAGGCGCTGGTGTGCCGGGTGGTCACCGTCACCGGTCATGTTGGCTCACCGCAGAATCTGGAGGTTCGCTTAGGCAGCCCGATCTCCGAGGTCATCCGCGCAGCAGGTGGCGAGCTGGCGGGCGCCACCGGCAAGATCATCGGCGGCCCCATGATGGGCTTCGACTTGCAGGACGAGTCCGCCCCCGTCACCAAGGCGGTGAACTGCATCCTGGTCAAAAACGCCGAGCTGTTCCCGCCCAAGCCGCCGCCTATGCCCTGCATCCGCTGTGGGGAATGCGCGCGTGCCTGCCCAGCCGGGTTGCAGCCCTATGAGCTCTACTGGTACGCCCGCCATCGCGATTTCGACAAGACCCAAAGCTACAGCCTGTTCGACTGCATCGAATGCGGTTGCTGCAGTTATGTCTGTCCGAGCCATATCCCCCTGGTGGACTTCTACCGTTTCGCCAAAAGCGAGATCTGGGCGCGTGAGCGCGAAAAGCAGGCCGCCGATTTAGCACGAGAGCGCCATAACTTCCGCACCTTCCGCCTGGAGCGGGAAAAGCAGGAAAAGGCGGAAAGGCTAGCCAGGAAGGCCACGGAGCGGCTGGAGTCTGGGGCCATCGCCGCCGATGACCCGCAGGCCGCGCGCAAGCAGGCCATCCTTCAAGCGGCCATCGAGCGGGCAAAGCAGGCCAAAGCAGGCATCCAGCCGAAGAACGTGGATGACTTGCCGGCGGACAAGCAGCGCGAGATCGAGGCCATCGAGGCTAAGCGCGCTAAGGAAGGTCTGCACGACCGTCGCGAGCGGACGGAGCGCAAGGCGCACGGAGC